>JAFAHL010000447.1 GCA_019237215.1 Hyphomicrobiales bacterium
GCCAACGGCAACGATGTGCCCTCGCTGCGCAGCCAGAGCGTCCGCGTCGATATGGTCAACGCCGAAGTCTTCGAGCGCCGCAGGGACGCGGTGCTGCGTTTCGTGCAAGCTTACCGCGAGACCCTGGATTGGATGTTTTCCAGCCCAGAGGCGGTCCAGATCTATGCCGAGGAAACGAACGTGCCGGTCGAGCTTGCGGCCATGACGCGGGACAAGTTCCAGACCAAGGAGGCGATGCGCAACGATCGCCTGTCGGACCTCGACGCGGTCATGGCGCAGGCGGTACGGCTCAAGTTTCTGGACAAGCCGCTCGGGAAGGAGCAGCTCGCCGAGCTTATCCAAATCCCGCCGCCTTGAACCGCGGCTCGAGAATCATCGAGGCTCGAACGTTGCCGACGCTCACGCCTTGCGTGCGCTAGGGAGCCCGGCGTCCAGTGAACGCGGGCGGGCGCTTTTGCAGGAACGCGCGCATGCCCTCGGCGTAGTCGGGCGAGAGACTCGCCTCACGCTGCGACTCGCGCTCGAGGTCGAGCTGGGCGTCGAGATCGTTGGCCCAGGCTTCATCGAGAGCGCGCTTGGTCAAGGCAAGCGCCACCGTCGGCGCCGCGGTGAAGTGGACGCAGAGCTGGTGGGCTTGCGCCATCAGCTCGAGGTCGTCGAGCGTTTTCCAAATGAGGCCCCAGGCTTCGGCCTTGTCCGCGGGGAGCGGCTCGGCGGTAAGCGCAAGCCCGCGCGCGCGGGCGGGACCGATGAGCCGCGGCAGGAACCACGTGCCCCCGCAATCGGGGATGAGGCCGATCTTGGCGAAGGCCTGCACGAAGGTCGCCGAGCGCGCCGCCAGCACGATGTCGCAGGCGAGCGCGATGTTGGCGCCAGCGCCGGCCGCGACGCCGTTGACCGCGGCGACTACAGGGAACGGCAATGCGCGCAGCTTGCGCACGAGGGGATTGTAATGGGTGTCGAGCGCGTCCCCGAGCACCATTGTCTTGCCGTCCGGAGTCATCCGTTCGCGCAAATCCTGGCCCGCGCAGAAGGCGCGCCCGGCGCCGGTCAGCAACAGCGCGCGGCAGTCGCCGTCCTCCTCGGCCTCGGCAAGCGCGCGCTTGAGCGCCTGATGCATCGCCTCGTTGAACGCGTTGAGTTGGCGCGGCCGGTTCAGCGTGATGACGCGATAGCCCGCGCGCCGCTCGACCAAGACAGGTGCTTCTTCCATGGGCGCCTCCTCGTGAACTTCGACGACCGGATTGGGCCGCGCCATGGTAGCGCGGCTCACCGGCGAAATCGCCTGCCGACCGCGGTCGCTCCCGTCCGCGATGGGTGGCCTCGTCGTTGGATCGTCCGCGACCTTTTGGCGGAGCGCGCCGTCATGGCCCATTGCATCTTAGACCGAAGGCGATAAGAGAAATCGCACGCCACGGCCGATAAGCACATCTGGGAGGATCGCAAATGACCCGCACGCCCCCAACCAAGACCGTCACCCGACGCAGCTTCGCCGCCGGCGCGGGCGCCGCCGGACTGCTTGCCGCGACCGCGCCGCTCGACTTCGCTCGCGCCCAAAGTGGGCCGCTGAAGGTCGGCGTTCTGCTGCCGCGCTCGGGAGCGCAAGCCGGCATCGGGCAGGACTGCCAGCGCGGGGTCGAGCTGGCGCCCGCGATCTTCAAGGAGCTCGGCCTGCCCGAGCTCGCGATCATGAACGCCGATACCGAGACCAACGTGGAGGTGGCGCGGGCGCGGGCTGAAAAACTGATCAACGACGGTGCGCAGCTCCTCGTCGGTGCCTTCGATTCCGGCCAGAGCACCGCGATCGCGCAAGTCGCCGAGCAGAAAGGCATTCCCTTCGTCATCAACATCGCCGCCGCGCCCCCGATTACCGAGCAAGGCTACAAATTCGTTTTTCGAAATTTTCCCACCGCGCCGATGATCCTCAGCGACGCCTTCACCAATCAGAAGGAACTGTTCGACGCGACCGGGGTGGCGCCGAAATCGGTGGTATTCATGCATGCCAACGACACCTTCGGCACCTCGATGCAGCAGGGCATCAGCGCGGTGATGCCGCGCTTCAACATGCCTTACAAAATCGTCGAGCAGATCGCCTACGATCCGACCGCGCGCGACCTCTCGGTCGAAGTGGCCAAGGCCAAGGCGACGGGCGCCGAAGCGCTGCTCATGGTCAGCCGTCTCAACGACGCGATCCTGATCACGCGCGAACTGGTCAAGCAGCGCTGGTCGCCGATGGCGGTGCTCAGCATGGGGCCGGGCTGGTACGAGGACCAATATCTCAAGACCTTGGGCAAGCTCTCCGACGGCCCGATGAGCTTCGTGCCGTGGTACGACCCGCACAAGAAACTCGCCCAGCAGCTCGAAGCCGCGCTTGCCAAGACCTATCCCGGCATCAATCTCAACACCAATCATGTCTTTACCTTCGAGGCGCTGCTGGTCGCGGCGGACGCCTACAAGCGGGCGCGCTCGAGCGATCCGAAGGCGCTCGCGGACGCGATCCGCGCCACCAACATCACCGACAATGTGAGCATTGGTCCCGGCATCCAGTTCAACGACAAGGGTCAGAACGACAAGCTCAAGAATGCCGCGATTCAGAACCGCGGCGGCAAGCTCCTCACGATCGCGCCAAAGACCGCGTCGAACGCCAAGCCCGAATTGCCGATGAGCCCGTATGACCGGCGTGGCTGAGACGTTCGCTTGCTGATCCTGCTGCGGTCGCGGCAGCGGGGGAGCCTTGCCGTAACGGCTCTTTAACGCCCGTCTTCGCGGGCTATAGGACGGGCGTAGACGCCCGCAGGGCAGGACCGATCGGTGGCCGCAGAGATCTATTTCAACGTCGCGGTCAGCGGTGTTTTGACCGGCCTCGTCTACGGCCTAATGGCGGTCGGCCTCTCGGTCATCTTCGGGGTCGTGCGCGTCGTCAATTTCGCCCATGGCGAGATGATGACCATCGCCATGTACCTCGCCATCGTGCTGTTCAGCGGTCTCGGGCTCGATCCATTGGTGATGGTCGTTCCGCTGGCGGGCGTGCTGTTCGCGCTCGGCTATGCAATGCAGGCCGGCATCATCAATCCGTTCATCACCCGGCCCGAGTACAGCCAGTTCATCTTGCTGGTCGCGGTCGCGATCATCATCACCAACGTCCTGCTGATCGTGTTCGGACCCGATGCCCGCAACGTGCAGACGTCCTATTCGTTCGACAGCTTCCTAGTCGGGCCGCTGATCATCGACGCGACCAAAGTATATGCCGGCGCGGCGACGGTCGTGATCACCGCCGCGCTATTCGGCTTTTTTCGCTTTGTGCCGCTCGGCAAGGCGATCCGTGCCTGTGCCGACAACTATACCGGCGCGCTGGTGGTGGGGCTCGACGTCAAGCGCCTCTATGCGCTCACGTTCGGTCTCGGCGCCGCCTGTGTGGGGGCCGCGGGCGCGATGCTGGTGCTGTTGGTCGACGTGACGCCGGCGCTGGGGCCCGCCTTGACGCTGCTCGCCTTCATCATCGTCATCACCGGCGGCCTCGGCTCCATGCCGGGCGCGCTGCTCGGCGGCGTGCTGATCGGGCTCACCGAGGCCATGGCCGGTTTGTTCTTCACCCCGTCGGCCAAGAGCATGTTCTCCTTCGGCCTGCTCGTGCTGGTGCTGCTGTTCCGCCCGCAGGGCATCTTGGGCAAGAGGCTGTCATGATCGCTCGGCTGTTCGATGGCGTTCCGCGCCGCGGCGTTGCGCTTCTGGCGGCGTTGCTCGTCGTGCTGTTGGCGGCGCCTTGGATGGCGAACGACTATCTCCTCACCGTTCTCATCATCATCCTCTATTCCGCCTATACCGGCCAGGCGTGGAACGTGATGATGGGCTTCGCCGGCCAACTCTCTCTTGGTCACGCGATCTATGTCGGGCTCGGCGGCTACGCGGCCGCGGCGCTCTATGTCCATTTCGGTCTCGGGCCCTGGATCGGATTGGCCGCGGCGATCGCGATCGCGGTGGCATGCGGTGCCGTCATCGGCTTCCTCGCCTTCCGCTTCGGGGTGGGCGGCGTCTATTTCGCAATCCTCACTATCGCCTTCGCCGAGTTCGCGCGCATCGGCTTCGATCACTTCGGATGGGTGGGCGGGTCGAGCGGCTTCTTCCTGCCGGTCGCGAACTATACCCGCAACGATCTTTGGAACCTGCGCGGCAATCCGACGATGTTCTACTATGTGATGCTCGCGCTTACCGTCGCGGCATTCGGGCTTTGCCACGTTCTGCTCAGGAGTCGCGTCGGCTATTACTGGCAGGCGATCCGCGAG
>JAFAHL010000407.1 GCA_019237215.1 Hyphomicrobiales bacterium
CTGCTCGACCACCCAGGCGCCGTAGCCGACCACCCGATCGCGCGATCCCGCGGTGTCGCCCGAGTTGCACAACGACAGCCGCCGCGGGGTGAGGCGGTGGCGGCCCGCCTCCACCAGCAGGCCCGCCACCGCGAGAAAGCCGCAGGCCTGTTCGGGGCCGAGACTTTGCCACTCGCCGCGTTCGATCGCGGCGGCGGTGGCGGCATCGAGGCGACGCGCCGTGTCATAGTCGTGATAGTGCGACAGGTCGGAGCTGACCACGATCAGCGTCTCCGGCCCGCCCCAGAGCCGCCGCAGCGCCTCGGCGACGTCGCGCGGCGCGGCGTCGCCGATCACCAGCGGCACCACCGCGAAGTTGGGCAAGAGCGCTTGCAGGAAGGGGAGCTCGACCTCGAGCGAATGCTCGGGCGCGTGCGGGGCGTCAGCCGCAATGACGAAAGGCAGATCGGCGATGGCGGCGAGCGCATCGCGGTCGACCGGCACGCAACCGAGCGGCGTTTCGAAGGCGTCGACCGTCGGGGCGGCGATCCCGCGCAGGCGAACGAAGTGCGCCGGCCCGATCAGCACCACGCGCGCGATCGAATGCGCGCTCGCACGCAGCGTCGCAAACGCCTCGGCCGCCACGCGGCCCGAATAGACATAGCCCGCGTGTGGCGCGATCAGCGCCTTGGGGAGCACGTTGGCGGATGGTGCGACCTCGCCGAGCAATTCCGCAACGGCCGTCTGCAGCTGCTGCCGATGCCCGGCATAGAACAGGCCCGCCGCCGCCGGCGGCCGGACTTTCGTGCGTTGCGGAGCTCTCTCCACCGTTGCCTCGACCTCGCCCGCCATCCACATCTTCGGATATAATATCGTGCCCGAATTTACGCCGGCTTGAACATGGATCAATCGGTCATCGAGGGCGTGCCGGGCCGCTACTGGCATCGACTGGAGGACGGGCGCGTCCAGTGCGACCTGTGCCCGCGCTACTGCAAGCTGCATGAAGGCCAGCGCGGCCTATGCTTCGTGCGCGCGCGCCAGAACGACCAGATCTTGCTCACCACGTATGGCCGCTCTTCCGGTTTTTGCATCGATCCGATCGAGAAGAAGCCGCTCAATCACTTTCTCCCCGGCACGCCGGTGCTGTCCTTCGGCACGGCCGGTTGCAACCTGACGTGCAAGTTCTGCCAGAACTGGGACATTTCGAAAGCGCGCGCGCTCGATCGTATTCAGGATCGCGCCTCGCCGGAGGCGATCGCGCAAGCGGCGGTTAAAAGCGGCTGCCGCTCGGTCGCATTCACCTACAACGACCCCGTGATCTTTCTGGAATACGCGGTGGACGTGGCGCAAGCCTGCCGCGCGCGCGGGATCAAGACGGTGGCGGTGAGCGCCGGCTACATCGCGCGTGAGCCGCGGACCGAATTCTTCCGCCACATGGACGCCGCCAATATCGATCTCAAGGGATTCACCGAAGGGTTCTACAAAACGTTGTGCTCGGGCAAGCTTGACCCCGTGCTCGAGACGCTCGAATACCTCGAGCACGAGACCGACGTTTGGTTCGAGATCACGACGTTGCTCATTCCGGGCGAGAACGACGCCTGCGAGGAGATCGAGGCGGAGAGCCGCTGGGTGATGGAGCATCTCGGGCCCGACGTGCCGCTGCACTTCACCGCCTTCCATCCGGACTGGAAGATGATGGAGACGCCGGCGACGCCGCCGGCGACGCTGAAGATGGCGCGGCGCATCGCGCTCGAGGCGGGTCTGCATTACGTCTATACCGGCAATATCCACGATGGCGCGGGCCAGAGCACGTATTGCCAAGGCTGCGGCGCGATCCTCATCGGCCGCGACTGGTACGATCTCACGGCGTGGAATCTCTCCGCCGACGGCCGCTGCGTCGACTGCGGCGCGGCCTGCGCCGGCGTGTTCGACGCCGGGCACGGGACATGGGGCCGACGCCGCCAGTCCATAACGGTGCCGGCATTTCGATGATGCACGGCGCTTGCTCTCGGTTTCTCGGGATTAGCCTGCGCGCCCGGCGCGAGCGTGAGCCAACACATCGCCGCCGGGCCGGTCGAGCAGATTGACCGCCGCTCGCAAGACCTCGATGTGGATCGGCTCGCCGTCGATCTCCCAATACTTGGTGTGAGTGAAGGAGCGGGACTGGCCGCGCAGCGACTTCAAGTCGATGTCGATGATCGCCGGGCCGAACTCGTTCGCCAATGGTCCGCCGATAATGTCGCCGCGGAAGACGAGCGAAGCCGTATCGTAAACGTTGACCCAGCGCACGACTGCGAACGGCGCGGCGTGATGCAGCTCCCAGACATGCGGCGAGGAGGGCGGGGGAAAGCTGATCAGCTTGCTTTCCTTGAAACTGGGGCCGACCGGTAGCTTACCCGTCGCCTGGGCGAGCTGGAAAACCTTTGGGTCGAGCTGCTCGCGCAGCGGCGGCGATTCTGGAAGTTCGCGCTCGAATTTGCGTTTGGCCAGATCTTCGGCGCTCGCCGCGATCAAAAATTCCGCGTGCGCGAGCGGGCTTCCCAGCGTGACGAAATCGGTGATCAACCAGCGCGGATCGGGCGAGGTTTGCGGATCGTGCGCAGGCGGGGCCGGCCGGGCCGCAAGGGCAACGCGCAGGCTGCGCTGTGCCTCATAATACTGGTCGACGATCGCCGCCGTGGGATTTGGTCGATCAACTGCCGCCGCGGCTCGTTCCAGCTCGCACAACGCGTCGAATTCCGGCGAGGACTCGGCAATTTTTCGCGGCGCCTCGCGTTGTGCCCAGAAATAACTCAGAAGATCGTGGGCGAGCATGGTGCCTAGGCTGTGCGAGACGATGATGATGCGCTTGTAGTAGTCGCCCTCGTGCAGCGAATTCAAAAGTTTAAGGCCGCGCTCGCGGACCGCCTGCCGGGCGGCTATGTTGTCGGGGTCGGCCTTCGTGTAACGGACCACGCGCCCGAACGTTGCAGTCGCCGTTTTGTGCAGGCACGTTGCCAACGCGGCCGCGACGAACGCCAGGAACCAGTGCCACTCTGCGAGCCAATCCGCTCCGATCTTGCGCCAGGTGTCTGCCGGTACTGCGGCAAGGCCTGCGAGCGCGATGACGGCAACGGTTGCGATCCACAAGACGATCCACGCCAGTGTAACGTCGCGAGGGACGCGGCTGGGTGGCCGCAACAGGAGCCCGCAAACCCAGCCGGTGAATTGGTCCCAGGTCGAACCGGCGGTGAGATCGGCCCAGTAGAGCTCGTAAAAATCGGTTCGCACGCCATGGGGAAACGATGCGCTTGCAATGCTCTCGCGCGTCGTTATCCGGCGCAATTCGAGCGAGCCGGTACGCACGTCGGGCTTGCTCCACACTTGGGTGGGATGGGGAAGCCCGTTGGCGGTGATGACCTTGTCGGTTTCCCACACCGCTCGCACGAAGGCCTTTATCGTGTCCATCGGGCGCTGCTCGCCCATGCCGTGGATCACGACAACAGCCTGCATGTCGACATGGGGCGTGCCGGCGGACGCCGCTTGCGCGGCATGAGGTGAGCCTGAATCGCTCATCGGCGTTCAAACTGTGGCAGGCGTCGACGCTTGTAGAGCGACCCGAGCATAGAACGAACCATCCGATTGCAAAAGCGCCGCTCCGCCGCATTTGCCACTTATTGGGTGCAGCAAAACCCGAGCAAACCTCGCGCGTCTTGAGCTTTGAGCTAAATCAGCTTGAGCGCCTTCAGACTCGCGTGACCACCCTTGCCGACGATGAGGTGGTCGTGCACGGCAATGCCCAGTGGCCGTGCGACCTCGACGATCGCCCGCGTCATGTCGATGTCGGCGCGCGAGGGAGTGGGATCGCCCGAGGGATGGTTGTGCACCAGGATGACGGCGGTGGCGGAGAGTTCGAGCGCGCGCTTGACCACCTCGCGGGGATAGACCGGGGTGTGGTCGACGGTGCCGGTCTGATGCTGCTCGTCAGCGATCAAGTGGTTGCCTTTGTCGAGGAACAAAATGCGGAAGTGCTCCTTGCTCTCGAAGGCCATGGCGGCGCGGCAATAGTCGAGCACGTTCGACCACGATGAGAGCACCTGGCGCTGTTTGACCTCGCCGCGCACGAGGCGATTGGCCGCCGCCTGCACGATCTTGAGCTCGGTGATCGCGGCCTCTCCCAGACCGTCGACCTCCTTGAGCCGTTCCGCTGGCGCAGCGATCACCTCGGAGAAGGAGCCGAA
>JAFAHL010000408.1 GCA_019237215.1 Hyphomicrobiales bacterium
CGCGCCTTCGGAAAGTTTGCGCGTGCCGCCGATGCGGGCATGCAGTTCCTGCCAGATGCGCGCGTCCGGCCAATTCTCGATGTCGTCGTCGGGGGCGCATTGCAGGTAGAGCCGCGCCAAGCTCGGCGAGCGCATGGTGTAAAGCGCAAAACCGCGCTCGTGATAGGCGTAGATCAACTCGTCTTCGGGCGGAGGAGATTCGGACAGGATCCCGACCCAGGCGAATGGATATTCGCGATCATAGGCCGTGAGCGCGGTGGCCGGAATGCTCGGCCGGCAAATGCCGTGAAAACCGTCGCAGCCGCCGATGAAGTCACAGCCGAGCTCTTCCTCCTTGCCGTCGTGGCGGAAGCAAATTTTCGGCGCGCGGCCGGCGAAATCGTGCACGCTCACGTCGCTCGCCTCGAACAAAATTTGGCCGCCGTCGGAGAGCCGCCGCTCGATCAAGTCCTTCACCACCTCCTGCTGGCCGTAGATGGTCACGCCCTTGCCGACGAGCGCGCGGAAATCGATGTAGTGCAGGGCGCCGCCGAAGGCAAAATTAACGCCGGTGTGGAACATGCCTTCGCGCTGCATGCGCGCGCCGACGCCGGTCTCGACCAGGAGGTCGCTCGCCCACTGCTCGATCAAGCCGGCGCGGATGCGGCTTTCGATGTAATCGCGGCCGCGGTTTTCCAGGATGATGCTCGCCACGCCCTCGAGGTGGAGGAGATGCGACAGCATCACCCCGGCGGGCCCGGCGCCGACGATACCGACCTGCGTGCGCATCTCGCTCTCCGTCATCCTGCCGTGGTGCTAGAGCATGTTCGTTTGGTTTGAAGCACATTGGCCCGGCATAGTCGCTGCGCTCCCCTCCCCCTTGTGGGGAGGGGTTGGGGGTGGGGTCGTGCGATTCCGACGCAGCTGGCGCCACCCATATCTTGCCGCATCACCCCCCTCCCCACCCCTCCCCAGCCGGCTGCGGGCTTGCCTGCTTCCGGCCATTAATAAAAGCGACCAAACCCCGGCAAGCCGGGGTTTGGTTGGGGGAGGGAGCTGACCGAGCCCGCCGCTCGCTGATTCCTTCTAACGAACGTGCTCTAACCCAGCGCCGCGGCGAGGTCGGCGATGAGGTCGTCGGCATCCTCGATGCCGACCGAGAGCCGCACCAAGCTATCGCCGATGCCGAGGCCTGCGCGCACCTCGGCCGGCACCGAGCCGTGGGTCATCAGCGCGGGATGCTCGATCAGGCTCTCGACGCCGCCGAGGCTTTCGGCCAATGCAAACAGCCGGCAGCGTTCGAGAAAGCGGCGGGTGTCGTCGAGCGTGCCCTTGAGCTCGGCCGAGATCATGCCGCCGAACGCGCGCATCTGCTTTTTGGCGAGCGTGTGCTGGGGATGGCTTTCGAGCCCGGGATAGAACACGCGCCGCACCTTCGGGTGGCGTTCGAGCCAGGCTGCGATCTTGAGCGCCGAGGCGCAATGCCGCTCCATGCGCAGCGCCAGCGTCTTGAGGCCGCGCAAGGCGAGGAAGGAATCGAACGGACCTTGGATCGCGCCGACGGCGTTCTGCAGGAACTTCATTTTGTCGCGCAGTTCGGCGTCGTCGCCGGCGACCGCCACGCCGCCGACCATGTCGGAATGCCCGTTGAGATATTTCGTGGTCGAATGCACGACGAGATCGAAGCCCAATTCGAGCGGCCGTTGGACATAGGGGCTGGCGAAGGTGTTGTCGGCGACGGCCCAGATGCCGCGCCGTTTCGCGATCGCCGCCACGCGCTCGAGGTCGACGAGCTTGAGCAGCGGATTGGTCGGCGTCTCGATCCAGATCAGGCGGGTGTTCGGCTTGATCGCCGCTTCGATCGCGCCGGCGTCGGTGAGATCGTGATAGCTCACGTCGAGCCCCATCGAGCGCTTGCGCACGCGCTCGAACAGCCGCCGCGAGCCGCCGTAGAGGTCGTCGACCGCCACGACATGCGAGCCGTGGTCGAGACATTCCAGCGTGGTCGAGATCGCGGCCAGGCCCGAGGCGAAGGCGAAAGCGGCGCTGCCGCCTTCGAGATCGGCGATGCAGCGCTCGAATGCCATGCGCGTCGGGTTCTTGGTGCGGGCGTAGTCGTAGCCCTTGTGCACGCCGGGGCTCTGCTGGACGTAAGTGGATGTGGTGTAGATCGGCATCATGACGGCGCCGGTCGTCGGATCGGGCTCCTGCCCGGCGTGGACGCAGCGCGTCGAGAAATCGAGTTGGTTTTTTTGCGACATTCAAGCCTCACATTCGGCCGTCATCATCCGCGTAAGCGGATGATCCAGTAATCACACGCGACGAACTTTTGGATGATAGGCATATTCGCACGCTCGATGATTACTGGATGCCCGCTTGCGCGGGCATGACGGCCTCAGGACTTAAATTGTAATCCGAAAATAGTTGATCAGGTCGAGACGGGTCGCCACGCCGAGAAATTGATCGCCGTCCATGACGATGGCGACGTAGTCCTTGCGGAACAAGGGCAGGAGATCGGCGATCGGCGCCTCGGCGGAAATCGTCTCGAGCCGCCGCACCATCACCTCCTCGACCGGCCGCGCGAAGGCGCGGTCGGGATCCTCGCGCTCCGCGAGCAGCGCGGCCAGCACGTCGCTCTCGTCGACGAGGCCGATCACGTGCCCGCTGGCATCGACGACGGGCAACTGCGAGACGTCGCTCGAGCGCATGCGCGCGAACACCGTGCGCAGATTGTCCTCGGGCCGCACCACGACGGCGGTGCCCTCGCTGTAGCGGCTGACGACGACGTCGCGCACGGTGCCGTGCCGATCGGGATGGCTCCAGCCTTCCTGCGCCAGGAAGATGGGATTGAACACTTTGGACAGATATTTCGCGCCGGAGTCGCAAACGAGGCTCACGACGCGCTTGGGCGCCGCTTGCGCGCGGCAATAGCGCAGCGCCGCCGCCAGCAGCGTGCCCGAGGAAGACCCGGCGAGCACGCCCTCCGCGCGCAGGAGCTCGCGCGCGCTGGCAAAACTCTCCGCGTCGGGAATCGCGAATGCCCGCGACACCAGCGCGAGATCCGCGTTGGGCGGCACGAAATCTTCGCCGATGCCTTCGACCGCCCAGCTTCCCGCCGGCACCATGCGGCCCGTCTCGACGTAGGGCGCGAGCACCGAGCCCTCCGGATCGGCAAGCACCATCGCGGTCTTGGGCGAGGCGCGGCGCATGAACCGGCCGATGCCGGTGAGCGTGCCGCCCGAGCCGACGCCGACCACGATGGCGTCGACGTCGCCGTCCATCTGGCGCAGGATTTCCGGGCCGGTCGCCGTCTCATGCGCCCGCGGATTGGCCGGGTTGGCGAACTGGTTGACGAAGAACGCGCCTGCCGTGCGCCGCGTGATCGCTTCCGCGAGGTCCTGATAATAATCGGGGTGCCCCTTGCCCACTTCCGAGCGCGTGATGACGACCTCGGCGCCCATGGCCTTGGCGTGCAGCACCTTCTCCCGCGCCATCTTGTCGGGAACGACGAGCAGCGTGCGGTAGCCCTTGCGGCCGCCGACCAGCGCGAGTCCGAGCCCGGTATTGCCGGCGGTGGCCTCGACGATGGTGCCGCCGGGCTTGAGGCGCCCGTCGGCCTCCGCCGCCTCGATCATGGTGCGCGCCGGCCGGTCCTTGAGCGAGCCCGAGGGGTTCGCGCTCTCGAGCTTGAGAAACAGCCGGCAGGGGCCGCGATCGATGCGCGTGACCTCGATGAGAGGCGTGTCGCCGATGAGATCGAGCACCGATGCCATGGCGGTCTATAGCATGCGCGGTCGAAGAGGGGACGCCCGACGTCAGCCGCTCATCCATTCGATGAGCGCCCGGTTCACCGCGTCCGGCCGTTCCATGGTGGAAAGATGTCCGCAACCGGCGATGACGACGAGCCGCGATGCGGTGACGCCGGCGGCGATCTCCTGCGACAGCGCCGGCGGAGTGAGCTCATCGCCGTCGCCGACGAGCACGAGGGTCGGACACTTGATGGCGGGGAGGAACGGCCGCACATCCGGGCGCGTCATGATCGCTTGCTGCTGGCGCAAGAAGGCCTGCGCTCCGGTTTCCTCGGCCATGGCGCGCACGCGCTCGCGCAGCGCTTCGTCGCCTTGCCGGTTGCGATGGACGAATAGCGGAAACTGCAGCGCCGGCACCTCGGCGAATCTGCCGGCCTCGGCGAGCGCGATCTGGGGCTTGCGCCGCGCGGTCTGCTCCGGCGTTTCGGGGCGCGCCGAGGTGTCGAGCAACGCGAGCCTTTGGACGCGCTCGGGCGCGTGCCGCACGATGGTCAAGGCCAGGTAGCCGCCCATCGAGAGCCCGGCGAGCGCAAAGCGCGGCGGCGCGCCGGCGAGGATGCGCGTCGCGAGCGCGTCCATGCTGTCGTCGCGGGTGTGGTCGGCCACCTGCACCGGCCCGAATCGCCACAGCGCGGGGATCTGCTCCGCATAGAGGCGCGCGGAG
>JAFAHL010000518.1 GCA_019237215.1 Hyphomicrobiales bacterium
GCATCCCCAAGAGCTCGGCCGCTGCCGGCACCGATCCGTCGAGGCGGAAGCGGACCTTCGCCGGCGGCGCCTTGGGGAAATGATCGGGCACCTCGAACACGCCGCTGGTGATCGAGAGCTTGCGACCGGGCGATATCTCCACGTTGCCGCGGCCGACATTGATGCTCGCCGTGCGGCCGGAAATGTGCACGCTGACATCGGCATCGCGGATTGCCGGCAGGCCTTCGATCGGGCGGATCTCGGCGCCGTGGCCGGTAATCTGGACCAACAAGCCGTCATCGGGGATCGGCGGGCCGCTCGATTTGAGCGTGGACCACGGCGCGTTGGTCGAAACGTCCAACCGCTCGACCGTGCCGGCCTGAACGTGATCGAGCACCCAGGCGCGCACCTTCGACGCCACGGTGACCGGCCAAATCCGCTTCATGGCCGCCACCGACATGCGCGTGCTCGCGATTCCAAGCGTCAGGCGCGGATCTTCGCTCGAAAAATCAAGGCTGCCGTTGAGCGCGACGCCGAGATCGGTGTTGCCCAACTCGCTCGGCTCGAGATCGATGCGCTGCTTGTTGGGATTGATCCGCAGCTTCAGCAGGACGCGGTTGAGCACGAGCGCATGGGGATCGGCCGGCGCAGCGGCCAGCATCATGCTGCCGCCGGAAACGTCCAGCCCCCAAACGCCGCTGCCGTCGCGCGGCGCGTTGAGTTGCGCGAGCAGGGTGATGCGGCTGCCGCCGGACATCACCTGGAAAGGCATCATCAGCGCCTGGCGAGTCTTATCCCAATCAAGACTGATCTCGGCGCGGTCGATCGGAACGCGCACGAGCGGGTCGTCGAGATCGACCACGACGCCCTTCTCCACGGCCATCCGGCCGTCGAGCATGTGCGGAATGCCATCGGGACCGATATCGGCGCGGATGCGTCCCGTCAGCGGCAGATCGATCTCGTATTGATCATCGCCCCATCGCATGGCGAGCATCGCGTCCTTGGTCGAGACTTTTTGCATCTCGATGTCGATGATGCGGTGGCCGTGTTGGCCCGGCGTCATCGCCGCGCGCATGCGCCACGGGCGTTCGGCCGCTTGCGAGCCGAGCGCAACCGCGATGCCGCCGCCCTTGGGACGCGTCACGCTGAGATCGATATCGGTGAACGTCCACTGCTTGCCATTGCGTTGGTCGTCGACGGTGAGGTTGCCATCCTGCAGGCCGATCTCGG
This sequence comes from Hyphomicrobiales bacterium, assembly GCA_019237215.1. Classification (GTDB taxonomy): domain Bacteria; phylum Pseudomonadota; class Alphaproteobacteria; order Rhizobiales; family Xanthobacteraceae; genus VAZQ01. Next base: position 1,210 of record JAFAHL010000518.1, read on the forward strand.
TGAGGTCGCCCCCGTCCAAGCCGCCGGCGTCGAGACTCTCGATCCAAGCCAGCAGCGCGGCGACGTCGGGAACGCCGTTGCGCGCGGTCGAGCCCGCGCCCGCGGCCGGAACGGCTGGAGGGGGTGGGGTAACCGGCACAGCTGCGGCGGCTGCGGCGGCGCGTTCAGCTTTTGCCGGCGGTGACGCCTGCGCAGGGGCGGCGGGTGGCAGCATGGCCGAAGCGGTGACGAACGGGCGCTTGTTGCTGCCGGCAAAGACCGTGACCTTGCTGTCCGACTCGATGCGCACCGCCATCTCGGCGCCGACCAAGCTCAGCCGCTCGGCGCGGATGCGACCGGCGAGCAGGCCCGCACCGGAAATACCGACTTCCGCCTTGGGCGCGCTCGCGACGATGGTGCCGTCCGCGTCGCGTACCACGATGTCGCGAATGCGCAGCGACGTGCGTCGCTTGTTGGCGTCGCGCTCGATCTGGGTGCCGCCGATCTCAACCTCGTGGCCGGTCCCGAAATTTTCCTTGATCGCCGCGGTCAGCCATGGCGTGGCGATATCGAGCTCGATCGGACCGCTCGACAGGCGCCACCAAAGCGCGACCAGCGCGAGGAAGACAAGGCCGCCGAGCGTGCCGCCGACAATGGCGAATTTGCGCAGCTGCGGACACCACGCGCGGACGAATTTGCGCAGCCGCATCCACCCCTCGCCCAGGCGCGACCTCGAGGAGAGCGGCGAGCACGCGCGGACCTGGCGAACCTCATCGCCGTCCTGCGGCGATGCTTCCCGCCCGCACAAATGCTCCTTGAGGCTTGCCTCCAGCTTCAGGAGAGCCTCGAGCGTGGGATAAGATTGTCCAGCCGCCATGCCCCGACGTGGCGTCCCCTCGACCACCGATTCCGCCCGCGTCACAACCGACGTCTGCGGCGAACCGGCCCCCCTTGCCGCGGTCGACAAGTCCCCCGGCACTTAGTCATCGACCCGGCGGCATTTTTCCGCGCGTGTTCAACCCCTCATTGAGACCCCGCAAAAGGGACGAAAGGAAGGCACATAGAGCCCTGCGCACGGGCGAAAGCGCCCGCGTTTCAAGGGGCGGCGCGATGGCGGCGGTTTGATGTCCCCCGCCGCGCCAGCTCCATTTTCCGCCGCAAAACCGACGCCTCGGGCTCGCACCCGGCAAGCTATTGATTTTTCATGGCTTCGCGCCCGAATTCCCAGAGAGCCGGGACGACTGGCGCCGGTGCACATCATTGCCTGAAAATTAACCGTATTGGCTCGAATTCGGCGCGAGTTAGCGCGGAGGTAATATCGGCCGACGTAGGGAACCGGCGGGGAAGCGTAAATGCCTCGACGGTCGTCTTCACAGTACCATCATCGCGATGATTCCTGCCGGCCGCATGATGCGCGGGGGGCGGGCCTGAGCCTCGTCCATGCCGGCCGCCAGGTGCGCCTCGGACCGATCGCCTTCTGGGTCGTTGTCGGCACGCTGGTGATCATGGCGCTGTGGACCATCAGCACCGCCACCTATTTCGCCTTCCGCGAGGACGTGCTCACGCGGCTGGTCGCGCGCCAGGCGGAGATGCAATTCGGCTACGAGGATCGC
>JAFAHL010000009.1 GCA_019237215.1 Hyphomicrobiales bacterium
TCCGAATTGACTGGAAAGGACCGACCGATGACGAGCCAAATCTCGCGCCGCGAGTTTCGCAACATGCTCGTCCCCGGCGCGGCCTTGTTGCTGCCGGGCGTCGCCAACGCGCTCGCCGCGCGCGTTGTCGCCGATCAAGGCTTTGCCGCCGCCTATGTCACCGGCGCCGGCATCGCTAACGCGTTTTTCGGCGTCCCGGACATCGGGCTGGTGACGGTGAGCGAGCTCGCAGCGCACGTGGCGGCGATCCGTGAGGCATTCCCGGGCCCGCTCGTGGTCGATGCCGATACTGGCTTCGGCAACGCCGTGAACGTGGTGCGCACCGTTTCCCTGCTCGAGCGCGCGGGCGCCGATGCACTGCAGATCGAGGATCAGGTCTTCCCCAAGCGCTGCGGCCATTTCGCCGGCAAACACGTGATCGCGGCCGCGGAGATGGTGGCGAAGATCAAGGCCGCCGTCGATACGCGCCGCGACGGCGATCTCCTGATCATCGCACGCACCGACGCCATCGCGCCCGAAGGCTATGCCGCTGCCATCGAGCGCGCCGCCGCCTATCGGGAAGCCGGGGCCGACGTCACCTTCGTCGAAGCGCCCACGTCGATGGAAGAGATCGCCGATATCCCCCGCCGCTTGCCGTGGCCGCAACTTCTCAACATCGTGCTCGGTGGCCGCACGCCGGAACTGCCCAACGAGAAGCTCAAGGAATTGGGCTATGGGGGGGTGATCTACGCCAACGTCGCGCTGCAATCGGCGCTCAAGGGCATGCAGGCGGCGTTGGGCGAGCTGCGGCGCAAAGGATATATGGGCAACGCGATGGAATTGGTGACCGATTTCTCCGAGCGGCAGCGCTTGGTGCACAAGGACGAGTTCGATGCGCTCGAGCGCAAATACGTCACCAAGGACTAAGCGGCAACGAGGGCGCTGGCGGCGTCGCGGATGACGCCGCGTCCTAATGCATGAGCTTGCCGCCGTCGACGTTGACCGTCTGCCCGGTCATGAAATCGCTCGCGGCCGAGGACAGGAACATCACCGCTCCCACCAAATCATCCGGTACCTGCACGCGCTCGATGGCGCGGCCGGCGACCCGCGTGGCGAGATAATTCGCCGACGACGACTGCACTTGCGTTTCGCTTTGCGTCATGCCGGGGGTGACGGCATTCACGGTGATGCCGAACTCGCCGACCTCGCGCGCCAAAGCGCGGGTGAAGCCGACGACGCCAGCTTTCGAGGTCGTGTAGTGCAGCCGATTGGGCGTTCCTTCCCACACCCGCGAGGACGAGATGTTGACGATCTTGCCGCGCCGTTGCGCCTTCATCGCCGGGAAGACCGCGCGACAGGACAGAAACATGCCGCGCAGGTTGACGGCCATGACGCGATCCCATTCCTCGACCGGGATTTCCAGCCACGAGCGCCGCGGCAGCACGCTCATCAGCGAGGCGTTGTTGATGAGCACGTCGATCGCGCCGAAGCGTTCAAGCGCGGCCTGCGCCATAGCCTGCGTCGACTCTTCGCTGGCAATGTCGGTTGCGAGCCCCACGGTCTCGAAGTCTTGCGCGGCAAGCGCCTCGGCCACGGATTTCGCCGCCGCGCCGTCGATGTCCGCGGCAACAACGCGGGCCCCCGCCTTGGCGAATTCTTGCGAATAGACTTTGCCGATCCCTTTGCCGCCGCCGGTGATGATGACGGTGCGGCCGGTCAAATCAAAGCGCTCGTTCATGGGGATGCCTCGATGGATCAAGCGTGGACGCACGCGGCCTTCGGCGCCACGCCTTCTCGTGCGTGAACAGGTTCAAACAACCCAAGGTGACTTACCACAAGCCATTGCCCCGCGCCTTCGACCTTGACCTATAATGCTGGAGTTGCATCCAGGTTGCTCATGGCCATTCCTGCAAACCTCGAACTGGCCGCGTATGGCGGGCGCCGACGCTCCAGTCTCGCGCGGTTCTACCTCGAGCACGAGCGCCTGGCGATCGGCGGCGGCACGCTCGTTGCCGTGTTGCTGGTTTGGGAGGCGCTTGGGCGCAGTGGTCTGGTCGATCCGCTGTTCATCTCCTCCCCCACGCGGGTCGCCCAGGCAGGCTGGCAATTGAGCCACGATCGCGATTTCTGGAACGACGTCGAGGTCAGCGCAAGCGAATTCATCCTGGGCTACGGCGCGGCGCTGGCGCTGGCGATCCCGCTCGGGCTGGCGGTCGGTTTGTCCAAGCGCCTGCAATACATGATCAGCCCCTTCGTCGACACGCTCAACGCGGTGCCGCGCGTGACGCTGTTGCCGCTCATCATCATCTGGTGCGGCATCGGCATTTGGTCCAAAGTCGTGGTGGTTTTCCTCGGCGCCGTCATCCCGATCCTCATCAACACCCAATCCGGCGTCAAGACGAGCGAAGCGCGCTTCATCCGAGTGGCGCGCAGCTTCTCCGCCTCGAGAATGAAGATTTTTTCGAGCATCATCCTGCCCGGCACCGTGCCCTTCGTCTTCACCGGCTTGAAATACGGCGCCGGCCGCGCGCTGCTCGGGGTCGTCGTCGGCGAGCTCTACGCCTCGACGGCGGGCCTCGGCCACATGATCGCCGAGGCCGGCAATACGTTTCAGACCGATGTCGTCTTTTTCGGCGTGCTCGTGTTCATGGCCACGGGGCTGAGCGTGGTCACGCTGCTCGACGCCGTCGAGCGGCGGTTCGAGAAGTGGCGACCTCACCCGCGTTGAGCCGATCATGACGGATGCAGCGGATGGCAGGCGCAACGGCATGAGCTCGGCCGCTCCCATGCGGGCGGCAGGCGCAGAACTGCAGATGCCGGCGATGCTGCGTTGGTATCTCGTGCACGAGCGCGTCATTCTCGGCACGCTCGTGGTGATGCTCTTTCTGATCGGCTGGGAGGGCCTCGAGCGCGGCTGGTGGGCCGACATGCTGCGCCCGCTGCTGGGGGCTTCGGCGGGGCGATTGCAGCTCAAGCCGATCTTCATCTCCTCGCCCACCCTCATCGCGGCGGCCGCCTTTCGCATGTTCTTCGTGACCGGGGAGATCTGGCGCGACCTGGCTTGGAGTGGCGCCGGCTACGTCCTTGGTCTTGGTCTAGCGATCGCGGTCGGCATTCCGCTCGGGCTCGCCGGCGGGTGGTATCGTCGCTTCTCCTACGCGGTCGAACCGTTGCTCTCGGCGCTCAATGCCACGCCGCAAGTGGCGTTCCTGCCGCTGATCGTGGTCTGGGTCGGCACCGGGCTCGGCCAACGCGTCTTGATCATCTTCCTCCTGGCGGTACTGCCGCTTGCGATCAACGCTCACGCCGCGGTTCGCACCACCGATCCGCGCCTGGTCAAGGTCGCTTCGAGCCTGGGCGCCAGCGACTGGCGGCTGCTTCGAACCATCATCCTGCCGAGCTCGGTCCCCTTCCTGCTGGCGGGGCTGCGGCTCGCGATCGGTCGCGGCATGATCGGCGTGGTGGTCGGCGAAATCTACGGTTCGGCCGCAGGCGTCGGCGCCATGATCAACCAGGCGGGAGCGCGCTTTCAGACCGACAAGGTGTTCGTCGGTGTGCTCACCATCGTCGCCGCCGGGGTAATATTGGTCGAGATCGTGCAGCGGATCGAGCGCCGGGTCGATGTCTGGCGTGCACCGACCTGACAGCAGCAGCGCATCATGCACGCGAAACTCGAAGCGCAGGACATTCGGCTCGAATATTTTCAGCCTCGCACCAATACCCGGCTGTTGGCGCTCGATGGCGTCGACCTGAAGATCATGGACGGCGAATTCGTGTCGATCGTGGGGCCGTCCGGCTGCGGCAAGACGACGTTCCTCTCGGTGGTCGACGGCTTGATCGCCGCAAGTGCGGGCCGCATTCTGGTCGATGGGCAGGCGGTGACGAAGCCGGGGCCGGACCGCGCGGTCGTGTTCCAGGACGCTTCGCTGCTGCCGTGGCGGACCGTGCTCAACAATGTACGCTACGGACTGGAATGCCTCAACGTCGGAGCGCGCGAGGCGAAGGAGCGTGCGTCCCACTTCATCGAGATGGTCGGCCTCTGCGGGTTCGAGCATCATTATCCCTACGAGCTGTCGGGCGGCATGCAGCAGCGCGTGAACCTTGCGCGCGCGCTGGTCATGGATCCGAAGATTTTGCTGATGGACGAGCCGTTCGCATCGCTCGACGCGCAAACCCGCGAGCTGATGCAGGAGGAGTTGCTGCAAATCTGGGTGAAAGCGAAAAAGACCGTGCTGTTCGTGACCCATCAAATCGACGAAGCGATCTATCTATCGGACCGCGTGGCGGTCTTTTCCAGCCGGCCAGGAAGGATCAAAGAGACCATCGCTGTGGCCATCGAGCGCCCGCGCCGTCTGGCGATAAAACGCGAGCCGCGTTTCCATGCAATCGAAGACCGCGTCTGGGGTCTGATCGAAGAGGACGTGAAGGCTGACCGCGACCGGCGCAACATTGACCGGAGCGATCGCAGTTTCTAGAGCTTGGCGGACCCGCTCGATCGATAACGAGAGGGCAAGTTCTCGGGAGGACGCAATGCGGCCAGGCACGCTTCGCATCACGGCAGCTTCGCTCGGCCTCGCGTTCGCGCTCGGCGCGGCGGCGCCGTCCGCCCAAGCCGCCGATCCGATCCCGTTCAAGATCGGCATCTCGGCCCCGGTCGTGACCATGTTTCCGGTCTGGATGGGGGAGGCCGGCGGCTTTTACGAGAAGGAAGGGCTCAAAGTCGAAGTCATCAATATGGAAGGCGGCACGCGCGGCCTGCAAGTGCTGCTTTCCGGCGAAATCCAGGGCATGCATGTGGGGCTCGCGCCGGCCGTTCTCGCCAACAAGCAGGGAGCGGACCTGCGGCTGGTGACCTCGACCTGCAACACCATCCCGATCACCATGTTCACGAAGGCAGGGGTCGGCATGGGCGACCTCAAAGGCAAGACCTTCGGCATCAGCACCTTCGGCTCCGAGACCGATGTTGCCGTCAGCATCCTGCTCAAAGAGCTCGGCCTCACCCGTTCGGATGTCACCGTTTCGCAGATCGGCGGCAGCTCACAGCGCTTCGGCGCGCTCATCGCCGGCCGCATCGATGTCGCTCCGCTGATCGAGCCGGCCATCACGCTGGCGAAGGAACGAGGCTTCAATCCCATGATCGATCTGGCGGACGCCAAGACGCCGTGGATTTTCGATTCCCTCGTCGTCACCAGCAGCTATCTCAAGGGCAATCGCGCCACGCTGACGCGCTTTGTGAAGGCATCCGTCGCCGGCGCCTATCTCGCGCTTGCCGACGAGACCAAGGCGAAGGAGGTGGTCGCGCAAAAGTTCAAGACCAACGACGCGAAGGTCATCGCGGCCACCTACGCCGACTTCAAGCGCCTGATGCCGCGCGACGCAGCACCCTCGCTCGAAGGCGCCAAGAACGTGCTCGCCCAACTCGAGGCGATCGGGACCGACATCGGCAGCCGCAACGCCAACGACTATCTCGATCTCGGCATTATCGAGGCGCTGAGGCAAGAGGGGTATTTCGCGCAACTCGAGAAGATTTATCCGGTGAAGTAAGCCGTAGGGTGGGCAAAATCGCCTGATGTCGCGGAGCTCCGATTTGAACGCCATCGACCTCGAAGTCATTTATCAGTCGACCCTGCAGATCGCGCGCGAGCTCACGCTCAACATGTTGCGCACGGGTTATTCCACCATCATCAAGGAAAGCCAGGATTTCACCTTCGCCGTCTTCGACGGCGCTGGCCGCTTGGTGGCGCAAGGCATCCCGCAGCCGCTGCATATCGGGCCGCTGACGGCACAGGTGAATGAGATCCGCCGGCGCTTCCGCGATGCGACCGAGTCGGGCGATGCTTTCATCGTCAATCATCCCTATGAAGCGTGCCAGAACCACGCCACCGACATCACCGTCATCTCGCCCCTATTCGTGGGTGAGCGGCTGGTCGGCTTCATCGGCAATATCGCCCACAAGCCGGATCTCGGCGGCAAGGTCCCCGGCACCAATAGCGGCGACGCCACCGATCTGTTTCAGGAGGGCTTGCTGATTCCGCCACTCAAGATCCTGCGACGCGGCGAACTCAACAGCGACGTGGAAGCGCTCATCTGCGCCAATACCCGCACGCCGGAGGTCACCTGGGGCGACATCAAGGCGCAGGTCAACACCAACACCTATGGCCTGAGCAAATTCGCCGAACTGTTCGGCAAATACGGCGCCGGTACCGTGCTCGCCTGCTGGCAAGGCTGGATGGACATTTGCGAGGCCGAGCTGCGAAAGCAAATCGCCGCGGCGCCCGACGGGCGCTATGGCCCGCAGACCGACTATCTCGACGACGACGGCGTCGACCTCTCGACGCCGCATCGCATCTCCGCGTCGCTCGAGGTCAAGGGCGACACGCTGCATTTTTTCCTCGACAGCGATTCTCAGGCGCGCGGACCGATCAACCTGCGGCCCTGCGTCTCCCGCAATTTCATCGAGTGCCTGGTGAAGATGATCTTCATTCCGGACCTGCCGGTGAACGACGGCTTGTCACGGCCGGTGCGCGTGTCTTATCCGCCCGAGGGTTCGCTGCTCAATCCGCGCTTTCCCGCGCCTGTGAACATGTACGTGCGCCCGAGCCAGGTCACGACCGCGGTCATCATGCGCGTGTTGGCGCAGGCGTTGCCCGGCCGGGTGCCGGCCCCGGGCAGCGCGGCCGGCGGCTCGCTGTCGAGCGCGGGCCGTCATCCGAAGTCGGGCCGCTGGTATTCGCAGTACGAAATCTTGACCGGCGGCACCGGAGCGCGGCCCGACGGCGACGGGGTGAGCGCCATGGACGAGCTGGTGGTCAACGTGATGAATACGCCGGTCGAGGCGATCGAAACCGAGTTTCCGGTCCGGGTCGAGCGCTACGAGCTCGCATGCGACTCGGGCGGGCCGGGGACGTTTCGCGGCGGCCTCGGCGTGCGCCGTCAGTGGCGAATTCTGGCCGAGGAATCGAGTGTGAATCTGCGCATGGACCGCTTCAAATTTTCCTCTCTCGGCGTGTTCGGCGCCAAGCCAGCGCGCGCCTCGAAGGCGGTGTTGAACCCCGGCAGCGGCGCCCAACGCGCGCTGACGTCGAAGGTCGCGGGCCTGCTGCTCAAACGCGGCGATCTCCTGTCGGTGGAGTTCGCCGGCGGCGGCGGCTGGGGCGATCCGCTCGAGCGCGACGTCGACCGGGTGCGCGACGACGTCACGCGCGGCTACGTTTCGCTCGCGGCGGCGCGAGCGGACTACGGCGTCGCGCTCGATCGCGACCTCGGCATCGATCCCGATGCCACCGCGCGGTTACGCCGAAAAAAGACGCGCCGATGACATTGCGTGTCGGCATCGACGTCGGTGGGACCTTCACCGACGTCACCGCGTTCGATGAGGATCAGCGCGAGCTCGTCGCCGTTCGCAAGTACCTCTCCGATCCGGCGCAGCCGGCCGCCGTGATGGAGAACATTACGGCCGACTTGGCCCGCGACTTCGGCGCCGATTCGGTATCGCTGATCCTGCACGGCTCGACCGCCGCGCTCAACACCTTGCTCGAAGGCAAGGGCGTTCGGGTCGGACTGCTGACCACGCGCGGTTTCCGCGACGTCTACGAGATCGGCCGGCAGTGGCGCGGCGAGGACGTCTTCAACATCTTCGCGCCCGCGCCGAAGATGCTGCTTACGCGCGATCGAATTTTCGAGGTCCGCGAGCGGGTGGGCTTCCAGGGCGAGGTGATCGAGCCGTTGGCGGTAGACGACGTGGGCGCCGCGGTCGCGAAGCTCGTGGCCGACGGCGTCGAGGCCGTCGCCGTATGCTTCTTGTTCGCTTACGCCAATCCCGTCCACGAGCAAGCGGCCGCCGAAATCATTCGCGCCACGGCGCCCGATCTCTACGTGTCGCTGTCGCACGAGGTCAATCCGGAATGGCGCGAGTACGAGCGCACGGCTTCGAGCGTGGCCAACGCCTATATCGGCCCGCCGGTTGCGCGCTACCTGCGCACGCTGGAGGAGCTTTCGCTGCGGCGCTTCCCGCGCTCGCGCGCGCTGATGATGAAATCCGACGGCGGGGCGGCGAGCGCGGCCATGCTCGCGCGCACGCCGATCCAGACCATCATGTCGGGGCCGGTGGCCGGCGTGATCGGCGGCCGCCATCTCGCCGACGTGAAGGGCATCGACAATCTCATCACCTTCGATACCGGCGGAACGAGCTCCGACATGGCGGTGCTGCCGGGGCGGCCGCTGTTCAAGTCGGAGGTGCAGGTCGCGCGCCATCCGCTGCGGACCCATACCGTCGACATCGAGACCATTGGCGCGGGCGGCGGCAGCATTGCCGCGGTGCAGCTCGGCCACGTCCTCAAGGTCGGGCCTCAGAGCGCCGGCGCGGACCCGGGTCCCGCGTGCTACGGCCGCGGCGGCGGCGAGCCGACGCTGACCGACGCGCTCGTGCTGCTCGGACATCTCAATTCCACGGCGCTGCTCGAAGGCGCCATGCCGATCGCCGCCGCCAAAGCGCACGAAGCGGTATCGACGCGCATCGCCGCGCCGTTGGAAATGTCAGCGACCGAGGCTGCCTGGGGCATTCTGCGCGTGCTCGCCACCAATGTGATGGTGGCGATGCGCACCATCACGGTCGAGCGCGGCTACGATCCGCGCGAGTTCACGCTGGTGCCGTTCGGCGGCGTGGGCCCGACCATTGCCGGGATGATCGCGGCGGAGCTCGGCATCGGTCGAATTCTCATTCCTCGCAATCCCGGCGCCTTCAGCGCGCACGGGATGCTGGTGACCGACGTGCATCAGCAGCGCAGCCTCACCCGCGTCACGCCGGTCGATGGAACCACGCCCGCCGAGCTCGATGCGATCTTCGCCACGATGGAGACCGCGGCCCTGGAAGACTTGATGCGCGAGCAATTCCCGCGCGAGCGGCTCCTCACCCGCCGCCACGCCGGGATGCGCTATCGCGGCCAATCCTACGAAGTGCCAGTGCCGGTGCCGCGCCTGGGCGGGCCGCAGGACATGACCGATCTGGTCAAGCGGTTTCACGAGGCGCATCAGCGGCGCTACGGCCATATGGCGCAGGCCGAGGCCGTCGAGATCGTCAATTTCCAGGTCACCGCGGTCGCCCTCATCGCCAAGCCGGCGTGGAAGACGTTCGCGCGCACCGATGCGCCGGCCAAGCCGCACGAAGCGCGGCAAGCCTACTTCAGCGCCGGCGATGCCCGCGAGGTGCCGGTATTTCGGCGCAGCACCCTGCATCCGGGCATGCGGATCGAAGGCCCCGCGATCGTCGAGGAGCAAACCTCGACCACCGTGCTCTATCCGCGACAGCGTGCGGAGGTGGACGAATACTTAAACGTCGAGATTGAGCTGCTGTAGGGTGGGACAAGATCGTTCTCGCGTCGTGCTGAGACGCTCTGCCCCAGCCGGCGATTTTTGCTCGCCTTACCTGCCCAATCCGCCGTTGTCCTCGATGAAACGGGCGATCGCGTCCACACCCTCGCCCGCGCGCAGATTGCTGAACACGAAGGGACGCGTGCCGCGCATGCGCTTGGCGTCGCGCTCCATGACCGCGAGCGAGGCGCCGACGTGCGGCGCGAGATCGATTTTGTTGATCACGAGCAGGTCGGAGCGCGTGATGCCGGGGCCGCCTTTGGACGGAATCTTGTCACCGGCGGCGACGTCGATGACGTAAAGCGTCAAGTCGGCGAGCTCCGGCGAAAAGGTCGCCGCCAGGTTGTCGCCGCCGGATTCGATCAGAACGAGATCGAGCATCGGAAATTTTTCCTGCATCTGTGCGACCGCGGCGAGATTGATGGAGGCGTCCTCGCGGATCGCGGTGTGCGGACAGCCGCCGGTCTCGACGCCGGCGATCCGTTCAGGCGCAAGCGCCCCGGAGCGCACAAGATATTCGGCGTCCCACTTGGTGTAGATGTCGTTGGTGATCGCCGCGATCTCGTAGCGGTCGCGCAGCCGCTTGCACAAGGCGTCCATCAGCGCGGTCTTGCCCGAACCCACCGGGCCACCGACCCCGACGCGCAGCGGACCGTGTGGGCTGGTCATGGCGTTGGCCCCAACCGCGGTGTCATCATCCGCGAATGCGGATGATCCAGTAACCGCTGTCTTGGCAGCATCATATCGAAATCCTGAGCCTACTGAATGCCCGCCCGCGCGGGCATGACAACAGAGAGACTACGACCGAAATAGCCGCGTGTGCTGGGTCTCGTGGCGCATGCTTGCGAGATCGGCACGGAAGGCGGCGCCGCCGACCTCCTCGAGGGTGGTGGCGAGCGCGCGCGCGGCCGTCGCCGCCACCACCGGTTCGAGCGCCGCGAGCACGCGTTGGCC
>JAFAHL010000052.1 GCA_019237215.1 Hyphomicrobiales bacterium
TCTATTGCCTTACGGGACGGCACGGCGCGCAGCATCTTCGGGCATCTTGTTTGCCTTCATCACCCCTTGGGGCTGAAGGCCCTTTGGAAGAGATTTGCATGATCGGAGCCCATGCGGCGCCCATACCGTCCGACAGCGTGCTGGCGCCGCTCTATGTGGGCGCGGACCTGCTGGATGCGTTCGCGATTCACCTGCCCGCGGGCGCGAGCGACGATCCCGAAGTGCTAGCACGCGTCGCGTTCGAGCGGCAGGCGGCGTGGATTCGCGCGCTGACTTGGGTCCGGGACACGGTGATGGCGCCGGCCGGCGTCCAATCGTCGCGCGCGATCGGTGCCGCCGCGGCGACGCGCGGGCTACAGGTGATCGGCTACTTTCCGGTGCTGTCGAAGAGTGCGGGGGAGATGGTGATGGGCGGGGACGACCGGCATCTCGACTTCCGAGTCGCGGTCTTGGTGCGCACGGACGCGCAAGCCGGGCGGGAGCTAGTCGTGGTGACGGTGGTGCATTGCCATAACCGGCTGGGACGAACGTACCTTGCGGCGATCGCGCCATTTCACCGCACGATCCTGCGGGCGAATTTGGAACGGACGGTAAGGATGCTGGAGGGCTAGATCGGTTCGACGGGGCGCCGAGGATTGGCACGGCTTCCGCCACACTCTTATCGAGCTTGATTAGGGAAAGCTGCTTTGAGCAGCGACAGCAAGGTGTAAGGCTTCGCCCGAACGAACGCCGAGACGAGTCCGTGCAGAATTAGGTGCTGAAGCTCGCGCATGTCGCCATTTAGCAGTTTTCGGGCCTGAGGCGATGTCCGGTTTGAGTCTGCAATACGCCCGACAGCGGACAAGGGTCGAGCTCGCATACGAACCGCGATTTATGAGTACACGCCCTAGTTTCCGCGCGCGTGACGATAGTCATCCAGCACGGAGCGTAAGTATTGCCCGTAGGCGCTCTTGCCGAACCGACGGATGATCGTCTCAAGCTGGCTTTCGTCGATGAATCCAAGATCGAAAGCGATTTCCTCGGGACAGCAGATCTTGAATCCCTGGCGCACTTCGAGCGTGCGCACGAAGCTCGCCGCGTCGACAAGCGAGTCGGGCGTGCCCGTATCGAGCCACGCGAAACCCCGGCCCATACGCTCGACGTTGAGCTTGCCGGCGTCAAGGTAGACGCGATTGATGTCGGTGATTTCGTACTCCCCGCGCGCCGATGGTTTGAGCGCCTTCGCGATCTCGACCACCTTCGAGTCGTAGAAATAGAGGCCCGTCACCGCCCAGTTCGATTTCGGCCTTGCGGGCTTTTCCTCGATTGAGACCGCGCGCCCGGCCCGGTCGAATTCGACGACGCCATAACGCTCCGGGTCGGGCACATGATAGGCGAAGACGGTCGCGCCCTGACGGTGTTTGGCCGCCCGCCGAAGTTGCTCGCCGAGGCCCGCCCCGTAAAAGATGTTATCGCCAAGAACGAGCATCGCCTGATCGCCGCCGACGAACGATTCCCCGATCACGAACGCCTGGGCGAGCCCGTTCGGCGTCGGCTGCTCGGCGTAGTCGATCCGCATGCCCCAGTCAGCGCCGTCGCCGAGCAGCCGGCGAAACAGCGGCAGATCGTGCGGGGTGGATATGATCAAAGCTTCGCGGATCCCCGCGAGCATCACCACCGACAGCGGATAATAGATCATCGGCTTGTCGTAGACGGGAAGAAGCTGCTTGGAGACGGCGAGCGTGATCGGATGCAGGCGTGTGCCCGCGCCGCCGGCCAGGATAATGCCCTTCATCGTTCAGCCCTAATCGCTGCCCGCGCCGACGGGCCGGCCTGCCTGTCTGATTCGGGCCGGGCTCGTTCGGAGAGAACGCCCAGTCGCTCGCCGGCGTAGACCTTCTCGCGCAGCGGACGCCACCACCATTCGTTGTCGAGATACCAGCGAACCGTTTTCTCAATCCCGCTGTCAAAAGTTTCGAGCGCGCGCCATCCGAGCTCGCGCTCGAGCTTGGCCGCGTCGATGGCGTAGCGCAAATCGTGACCCGGCCGGTCGGCGACGAACGCGATCAGCTGCTCGTGAGGACGGTCGCCGGGGCGCAGCCGATCGAGAATGGAACAGATCTGCCGCACCACGTCGATGTTGCGGCGCTCGTTCCGGCCGCCAACATTATACTTCTCGCCGATCCGGCCGCGTTGAACAATGAGATCGAGCGCGCGCGCATGGTCCTCGACGTAGAGCCAGTCCCGCACGTTCGCTCCGGCGCCGTAAACCGGCAAGGGCTTTTCGTGGATCGCGTTGAGAATGATGAGCGGGATCAGCTTTTCCGGAAAATGATACGGCCCATAATTGTTGGAGCAATTCGAAATGACCGCCGGAAAGCCATAGGTGCGAGCCCAGGCCGAAACCAGGTGATCGGATGCCGCCTTCGACGCCGAATAGGGGGAACTCGGGTCATAAGCCGTCGCCTCGACGAACAGACCTTCGCCGCCGAGCGAACCATAGACCTCGTCGGTCGAGACATGCAGGAAGCGGAATCCGTCGCGCTTTGCCGGCGCCAGCGAGAGCCAATAGGCGCGCGTCGCTTCGAGCATCGAGAAGGTCCCGATGATGTTTGTTTGAATGAACGCGTCGCTGCCTGTTATCGAGCGATCGACGTGGCTCTCGGCCGCAAGATGGATGACTTGGTCGGGCGCGAAGGCCGCGACCGCCTCGACGATCGCGAGCCGGTCGCAGACATCGATCTTGGCGAACTGGTAGTTGGGCGCGTTGTCGATCCTCGACAGGGACTTGAGATTGCCCGCATAGGTGAGGGCGTCGACGTTGAGCACGCTGACGCCGGCGCCGACAAGATGCCGGCACACTGCGGATCCGATGAATCCCGCGCCGCCGGTTACTAACACTTTGCGTGTCATCGGGTCTCCGGAATCAAGGGATCAGTCGCGCGCAGCAGGCGGCGACGGACCCGCGCCAGTCTGGCAAAGCAAGGCCGTAGACGCGCCGCAACTTTGCGCTGTCGAGACGGGAATTGGCCGGGCGGCGGGCCGGCGTCGGATAATCGGCCGTCGCGATGCGCTTGACGCGGGTAAGCCGCCGGCCGCGCACGCGGGCTTCCTCAAAAACCGCCTCGGCCAAATCAGCCCAGGTCGCCTCGCCGGAGCCGGTCAAGTGGAAGACCCCGCGGAGCGTCGGAGAACCGTCTTCCCGAAGTCGCTTCGCGAGCGCGAGAAGAGCGTCGGCGAGGTCGAGTGCGGAGGTCGGATTGCCGCGCTGATCAGCGACCACCCCGACCTCGTCGCGCGTTTCGTTGAGCCGCAGCATCGTCCGGACGAAATTCGCGCCGAACGGGCTATAGATCCAGGCCGTGCGCAAAATCGCGCCGTTGGGGCAACGTTCTCCGACGAGCCGTTCGCCGATCAGCTTCGAGCGCCCGTAGGCGCCCACCGGCCCGGTCGGGTCGTCCTCACGGTAGGGCCGATCGAGGGCGCCGTCGAACACGTAATCCGTGGAGAGATGCAGCAGGGGAGCGCCGATTTTGGCAGCCGCTTCCGCGACATGACCGGCGCCCTCGCCGTTCACCCGGATCGCAAGCTCCTCTTCCGCCTCGGCCTTGTCCACCGCCGTATAGGCGGCGGCGTTAACGATGACGTCAGGCCGCGCGGCGTCAATTCCGGCGAGCACGGCCTGCCTGTCTTCGAGCGCGAACGCGGGCCGGCCCAACGGCACGATTTCGATGTCACGGATTGTCCGCTCGATGAGCGACATGGCGACCTGCCCTTCGGACCCCGTGACTGCGATGCGCATCAACCGAACAGATCCCGCGCGTCCTTGAGTCGCGGCCAGCGCCGGTCCTTGTCCGACAGCAGCGGGCCGCCCGACGGCAGCGGCCACATCACGCCGATGTCCGGATCGTTCCAGGCGACCCCGCGATCATGAGCCGGCGAATAGTTCGCCGTCGTCTTGTAGAGGACCTCGGTGTCCGGCTCCAGAGTCACGAAGCCATGCGCGAAACCGACCGGCACCAGCAACTGGCGCCAGTTCTCCGCGGATAGCTCGACTGCGACGTAGCGCCCGAATGTGGGCGCCGACTTTCGAATGTCGACGGCCACATCGAGAATGCGGCCGCGCCCGACTCGAATGAGCTTGTCTTGGGCATAGGGCGGCGTCTGGAAGTGCAGTCCGCGTAGAGTCCCAACAGCGGCGGAAAAAGAATGGTTGTCCTGAACAAATTCTAAGTGGATACCAAGTTTATCCCACACAGTTCTGTTATAGACTTCCGAGAAGAAGCCACGAGCATCACCATGCTTATTCGGCGTTACAATCTTGACTGCTGGTATCTTCGTCTCTTCTACCTGCATCGCGCACCCCGGTGGCACAAAGAGGTTCGAACCCCACTCCGACTGAGCTTCCTTGCCAGAAGCCCGCTCACTCCGCCACCCCTAATTCCGGAAAATGTGACTTTGCGCGCCTAGGCAAAGCTGCAGAAAATGACGGCTAACCGGTTGGAAAGTCTCGATTCGCGTCAGAACTGCAAAAAACGCCGCGCAAGCTTCTGAAACGCGCGGGCGCGATGCGAGAGCGCAAGCGAACCATCCGACGGGAGCCCGTGCTTCTCCTCGGCGAACATTTCGCCGAAAGTTCGCGAATGGCCGTCGGGTCGGAATATTGGATCGTAACCGAAGCCTCTGGAGCCGCGCGGCGGGAAAACAAGTTCGCCGTCGACGCGGCCCTCGAAAACGTCGGTTCGCCCGTCCGGCCATGCGAGCGCCAGCGCGCTGATGAAATGCGCCCGCCATGGCCTCGGCGCCCCCGCCGACAGCAACTCCTCCTCGATGCGCGCCATCGCGCCGGCGAAGTCCCTGGCCTCGCCCGCCCACCGCGCCGAATGAACGCCCGGGGCGCCGCCGAGCGCCGCGACGCAGAGCCCTGAGTCGTCGGCGAGCGCGGCTTCGCCTGCAGCGCGCGCCGCCGCCTCCGCTTTCAGGACGGCATTATCGCTGAACGTGAAGCCGGTCTCCTCCGGCTCATTCAGGCCAAGGCAGCCGGCGCCGATCGCATCGACTCGGTAGAGGCCCAGGAGCTCCTGAATCTCGCGCAGCTTGCCGACGTTATGAGTCGCCGCGACAATCCGACCGGAAAGGCGGCGGCCTGCGCTTGGACCCTGGCCTTCAGAGATCATTCTGCGACAATCTTGTAGTGCTGGCCTGCGACCAGAGGAACGTCGCGCTCAAGCCCGTTGAGGATGAGGAACTGGTCGAGGGGGCGCGACAGGAACGCCATGCGTGTCGCCATCGATTCCGCCGTATCCGTGCTCCCAGCGGCGACAACCTTGATCGTCTGAGCCGCCGCGAGCGCAGAGTCCTGGGCGTTGATCAAATGAAAAGATTGGAGAGAAGCGCGAAATTCCGAGTCGACGGCGGGTGACAGCGAGCGCGCGGCGAAGATCAGGCGATAGAGCCTCCCATTGAGGCGCACGGCTCCCAGCCGAAAGCTCCACTGTTCCCCCTGCGCGACTGCGGTAGCGGCCTCAAGTCCGCCGATCTGCATCGCCTCGACCGAAGTCGTCTTGAGGCCGTCGATCCAGCCGGACGCAATCGCGCTTGCGACGGGCGTCGAGTCGGCGATCGCAACGCTGTCAACGCGCAGCGCCTCCCCTCCCGCTTGCCCAACGCCGATCAGCGCCGACGTCTGATTCTCCAGGGTGAAGCCCTCAGGCGCCTCGAAGGCGAAGCCGAGCTTCGGATGAATGAACGTCGTCCCGCGCACGACGCCCTGAGATGGATCGTCGCCAAAAGCAAGGCCGTCGATTGCCGCGAGATAGGCGTCGCGGCCTCTTGAGCCTACGCCCGCCGGGGCGCCAAATTGCCGGGCCTCCGCGACTGCCTGAGAGATACGTTCAGGCGTCGAGGGATGCGTGGCCATCATGTCGGGCCGATCCGCCGTGCCTGCGCCGGATATCGACGCGCGGAGCGCGCTCCATTCGCCGAGCGCTGTGAGAAAGCGCGACGCGCCGTAGGGGTCGAACCCCGCATTAGCTGTGTCTTTGATCCCGATCTGGTCAGCCTCGAACTCCTGCTGACGAGAAAAACGGGCGATCGCCAACTGGGAGCGGGCTTCAGCCTCATCAGCGGCCTGCGGCTGGCCAAGCACCTGCGCATTGACTCGGTTGAACAGCGCCGCAGTCTTCTCAAACTCCGCCCGCTGCGTCGCGTGGCGAGCAGTGACGTGCGCGATCTCATGCGCCATGACCGCGGCGATCTCCGATGTGTCGTCAGCGAGCGCGAGAAGGCCGCGGGTGATGAAAATGTCGCCGGAAGGCAGGGCGAAGGCGTTAACGACCGGCGAATTGAGCAACGCAACGCGATAAGGCTGGGCTGACGCCCCGGAGGCCGGCGCCAGCTTCGCAAGCACGCCATCCAGATAGGTTTCTGTCGAGGGGGCATAATATTCGCCGCCAAAGGCGTCGATCAGCCGTTTGCGTTCTGGACTGACCGGCGCGCCGGCCGAGGTCCGCGGCGCAGCGGCGATTGGAGCGACGTTGGCCGGCGCGGGCGGCGCTTCGATCGAGGCGCAGCCCGCCAACCCGAGGCAAAGCGCGGCAGTGAGCGGTGTAAGCATGCTGCGCCAGCGTTCGATGGCTTGGAGCCGTCTCCACCACCCCTCCGAAACCCGTTCGATCATCGGCGCAGCTTTTCTGCTCCTTCAGCGTCGGCGCGACGCACGATTTCGATCATCGCCGGCTCGCTGACCTCGATTCTCGGGCCGACGCGATTGTCGAGCGCGCCGCGCGCCCGGATCGTCTTCCCTTCGAGCGCATCGACCGGACGACCCGCCTGAGCGAGCGCCTGCTCGAGCCTTCGGGCGATGATGATCGTCGGACCGTCCCGGGATGCAAGATCAAGATAGAGGCGTGAACGCCCGACGCCAACCCTGCGCACCCTTCCCTCCACGATGACAAATTGTCCATCGTGACTGTGCAGGGCGACGGGGTCGGAGGCACGGATCACAGAATATTCCGGCTCGTTCCACATGCCGAGGCCAACTTGACGCGCGCCATCTTCGACGGCGAGCCTCGCGACGGCGCAATTCCGCGACTCGAACTCCGGCCGTACGCGGGCATATCCGGCGCTGAGCAACGCCATTGCGACGGAGTTCGCTTGTCCGTCAGAGATGTTTTGAACCGAAAGATCCGCAAGGACCCTTCCCCATCGATCCGGTCCGCTCGCCAGCAGTTTGAGTTCGACCTCGCGGCCGACGAGACGGTCGGCAAGAAATTTTCGGGCGGCTTCCGAGGTCTCGGGCGAGCCGCGGGCTGGATCGGGGGCCTCCAGACCGGCAAGCCTGACAATGCGGCCGTCGTCGATCGCGATATCGAGCCGCTCGTCGACGGCGACGACCCGCGCCGTCCCGGACGGCGCGCCACAATCCGCGTGAACGCGAGCGCAAAACCCGAGCGCGAGCCAGGCGACCCCGAGGCGCAGGGCAAGCCTGGCGCTTGTCCGCACGATTTGTTTGCAGAGACGATGCGCCGGGTCCAAATCCATGCTAGGGGCTTTGCCCGCTCCAGGCGCTCTCGTCCATAGCGATCGCGTCGGCAGCATCGCGGTTTGGCCAAGTCCCGGTAGCTCAGCAGGATAGAGCACAGGTTTCCTAAACCTGGGGTCACAGGTTCGAGTCCTGTCCGGGACGCCAGCAAATTCAAGCAGTTACGGCAGATAACAGCGCAAGCGGCGACCCGCTTGTGCCCGGTTTTGTGTCCGGTCGCGCGCTGATGCTTCTGGCCCACAAGATAGCCCTCGATCCCAACGCGGCGCAGCGGGTCTATTTCGCTCGCGCCGCGGGGACGGCGAGGCATGCCTACAACTGGGCGCTCGCCGAATGGCGCAAGCAATACGCAGTGACGAAGTGCGCGGCGCAAGAGGCAGTCATTGACCTTGCGCGGCGTTTCGGCCTTTTTTCGAGAAGCGCAGCGAACGTCCAAAGTTCAAGCGCAAGGACGGCCGGGCCTCGTTCTGCGCCGCCAGCGGCGCGGCACGTTCCGCGCCGACGGCAGGCGCATCAAGTTGCCGGTCATTGGCTGGGTCCGGATGCGCGAAGAGGTCGTCCGCTGCTCCTGCCGCGTGCGCCTTACTGGCCGAAAAACAGGAGGACTAGTACACCGCTTCCGAGGATCGACTCATATCACTAAGGCGCTGTGCGGGCAGCGACTATTTAGTCGGTGGCCGGCCGGTCGGTCCAGCTTTCTAGTATCTCTTTCGGAAGCCGATCACGACCGATAACGACGCGCAGATGCGGGGCCATCGTCGGGGGACGCGCACGTAGGCCGGGGATGTACGTCTCGTAAGCGGGAAGGAACATTTCGACGAAGACCTTGATCTTCTCCGCCGTCATGCCCGAATTGCCGGCGGCCACTGACCGCTCCTCGGCCTCAACCCGCCATTGGCGCACGAAGAGATAGTCTTCCGGCTCCAACCAAATGAACCCGTCGAGAAGTGAATGCCATGCGGCGTACCTTCTCAACAGGTCGTTGATGACCCCGAGACTCGGATCAGAAAGAAGCACGTCCTCAATCGGCGTGAAGCCAAGCATCCATCCTTCTACGACGACCAGGTCGAGAGGCCCGTCCACCCTTCGCCAGTCGCTTTTCGGTAAGCGATCGCCCAGGCCTTCAACCGCAGACCGATCATAAACCGGAAGTCTAAGGCTCGAACCGGCTCTCAGTGTCTTTAGGGCGGTCAACACGCTAACACCGAGAGCGACGTCGTGGGTTCCCGGATAGCCCCTTTGCTGCAGGAGGCGCGCCTGCAAGAGCGCGCTTCAATGAGGCCGAGGCGCGTACGCCTCGGATGGCTGCCTTAGGGGCTAGTGTAGTGACTCTAACGCTTGTTTCGCACGGACGACTTTTTCGAGGATTTCGCCGGCGGACTTGGTCCAGATGAAGCGCTTGGGATCGGCATTGTGG
>JAFAHL010000071.1 GCA_019237215.1 Hyphomicrobiales bacterium
TCGATAGCGCTGTGGACATGCCCTACGATATCCCGAACAAGCGCATCGAATATGTACGTGTCGAGCCGCCCGCGGTGACGACCGGCTTCTGGCGCGGCGTCGGGCCGAACAACAATGTCTTTGCTATCGAAAGTTTCATGGACGAGCTCGCGCGCAAAGCGAACATGGATCCGGTCGCCTTCCGCCTCGGCATGCTCGATGGCACGCCGCGGTTGAAGGCTGCGCTCAAACTGGTCGCCGAAAAATCCGGCTGGAACTCGCCCTTGCCGGCCCGGGTCGGTCGCGGCGTTTCCGCCCAACCGTCCTTCGGCAGCTTCATCGCCACCGTGGTTGAAGCCGAAGTCGATGACGTCGGCGCCGTGCATCTGCGGCGCATCACCTGCGCGGTCGATACCGGCATCGCCGTCAATCCCGACACTATAATGGCGCAACTCCAGGGCGGGCTGATCTTTGGCCTGACCGCGGCGCTATGGGGCGAGGTCACGATCGAGAAAGGCCGCGTGCAGCAGTCGAACTTCAACGACTACCGAATGCTGCGCATCGATGAGATACCGCCAATCGACGTCCATGTGATCAAAAGTGCCGAGCATCCCGGCGGCATTGGCGAGACAGGTGCAACCGCCGGCCCGCCCGCCTTGCGCAACGCGATCTATGCGGCGACCGGCGTGCCCCTGCGCCGTCTGCCGATCGACGGTGCCACAATTGCATTGAAGAAGGCGTAATCGCCATGCGCCGCAGCGCCATTATCGTCATTGCCGCTATCATCATCGTTGCCGTCGGGGTCTTCGCATGGTTCATCCTCACCCGCGGGCCGCTCGCGTTTGCTGGTGGCTCGAATGTCGCACTCTCCGACTATCACGAGGCGGATCCGACCGGCGTTCCGGCCGAACTCGCCAAAGCCGACATCGTCCGGCGCGGCGAATATCTCGCCAAGGCTGCCGACTGCATGGTCTGTCACTCCGCGCCCGGCGGAGCGAGCTATGCTGGAGGCCTCGCTTTCCCGCTGCCGTTCGGCAGCCTCTATTCGACCAACATCACCGCCGACAAAAACACCGGAATCGGCAATTACAGCGATCAGGATTTCCTCAACGCCGTGCAGCGCGGCATCCGCAAGGATGGCGCGCGGCTTTATCCGGCAATGCCCTACACATCATACACGTTGATCACCGACGCCGATGTGCTGGCGATCAAGGCCTACCTTTTCAGCCTGCCGGCCCAGCATAGGCAGAACCAGCGCGATACGCTCCTATTCCCCTTTAACCAGCGCTGGTCGATGATCTTTTGGTCATGGGCATTCAACGCCGACACGCGCTTTGCGCCGAACACCGCGAAGAGTGCCGAGTGGAATCGTGGAGCCTATATCGCCGAAGCGTTGGCGCACTGCGGCGAGTGCCACACCCCTCGCAATCTTGCCTTTGCGCTGAACAACTGGCGGAAATTCGCCGGCGCCGTCGCCGCCGGTTGGCGTGCCTATGACATTACGTCTGACAAAGGCACGGGCATCGGCGCGTGGAGCGACGAGGAGGTTTTCGCCTATCTCGCCAAAGGTCACACCAAGGGCCGCGGCACGGCATCCGGGCCTATGGGCGAGGCCGTCGATCACAGCTTCAGCAAGATGGAGCCGGTGGATATCCGCGCACTCGTGACCTATCTGAGCAGCATTCCCGCCGTCACCTCATCCGACTCGGCAACGATCGCACCGCCGGCGCCCGCGTCGCCAAAAGAGGGCCGCGCTGTCGCCAATGCCCTCGGTCGCAAGGTATTCGCGCAGGCCTGCGCCAGCTGCCACAGCTGGACCGGCGTAAGCCCGCTCTCGCCCTTCGCCACGATTTCGGGCAGCCGTGCGGTCAATGACCCGACTGCGACCAATGTCGCGCAGATCGTCATTTCCGGCACGCGGCGCTTCACGCCGGGCGCGATGTCGATGCCTGCATTCGGCGACACTTATACGAACACGGAGATCGCGGCCGTCGCCAACTACGTCACTGATCGGTTTGGCAGTGTAGCGTCCAAGCTCACCGCAAAGGACGTGGCAGATCTACGGGGCCAGACCGCTCGCTAAGCGCTCGTCTGTAAATTTGGGTTTAGGTCACTCAACCGCCGCGGTCATTGTGCGCCACCCGCGTGCAATAGTTACCGCTACTCCAAACCGTCAAATTACGGGCTCCTGAGGATCTTTGCCGGGAAGTCGCTGAACTCAGCAGGTGGCGGCGCGGCTTTGCGAACCATCGAGCGAGTTGCACATTGCCGAGGATTGGTATCGGAGAACAGCGCTTGGTGATTTGCTCCAGCTGGATGACGAACAGGTCAACAAGGATCGCCTCTATCGTGCCCTCGATCGGCTTCTGGCACACAGGGCGGTGGTTGAAGCCCATTTGTCGCGGCGCTGTGGCGAGCTGTTTGCAGTTCAGAACGAAGTGCTCCTCTATGATGCAACATGCCCAACCCTAATCCGGTCTATACCTGGGTGCGCCTGGCGCAGCGCGTGCCGGTTCGCATCGCGATCGACAGCGTGCCGCCCGGCATTCCGCTGGTCTCCGGCATGTCGACGACGCTGACGATCAAGGACGCCGGCGCGGCCGATGACCGACCCTGGCTCGACCGCGCGGTCGCAGAGATCGAGACTCGGCTTTTCGACGTGCTGGACGGTCCGCCGGCTCGGCCGGGGTGCATTCCCGCGACCACGACCGAGCGC
>JAFAHL010000149.1 GCA_019237215.1 Hyphomicrobiales bacterium
CACCGTTTCGGTTCGACTGACCGTAAACGGCACGTCGCACATGCTCTCGATCGATCCGCGCTCCTCACTGCTGGACGTTCTCCGCGAACTGCTCGCCCTCACCGGTGCGAAGAAGGGCTGCGACCACGGTCAGTGCGGCGCCTGCACAGTGCACCTCGATGGCCGCGGTGTGCTGTCGTGCCTAATGCCGGCAGTCCAGGCGGACGGGCGTCAGGTGACAACGATCGAAGGCCTCTCGCTACCGGGCGGCGACCTGCACCCGATGCAGCAGGCCTTCATCGACCACGACGCCCTGCAGTGCGGCTACTGCACGCCGGGCCAGATCATGGCTGCGGTGGCGTGTGTCAGCGAGGGACACGCCACCTCGCCGGAGCAAATCCGCGAATACATGAGTGGCAACATCTGCCGCTGTGGGGCCTACGCCGGCATCCTTGCGGCCATCCAGGACGCTGCGCCAAAGATGCGCAGGGCATGAGCGATGCATCCTTTCACCTACATCAAGCCGGCGACCGCCGCGGACGCGGTCCGGGCGATTGCGGCCGCCGGTCCTGGAGCGCGTTTTCTTGCGGGCGGCACGGCGCTCTATGACCTGATGAAATTGAACGTCGAGAAACCCGCCAGCATCATCGACATCAATTCGCTGGCGGAACTGGGCGGCTTCGACACCTCCGGTCCGAGCGAGCTGGTGTTCGGTGCGCTCGCCCGGATGAGCGACGTCGCCGCCGACGGCTGCCTGGCGCGCGACTATCCGGCGCTCTCGGAGGCCCTGTGGATGGCGGCATCGCAGCAACTTCGCAATATGGCGAGCCTCGGTGGCAATCTGCTCCAGCGCACACGCTGCCCCTATTTTCGCGGCGGTGAACCATTCGCCTGCAACAAGCGCAAGCCGGGAAGCGGTTGCGCGGCGAGAGAAGGCATAAACCGCGGTCATGCCCTGCTCGGCGGTAGCGATACGTGCATCGCCGTTTATCCCGGCGACTGGGCTGTCGCCTTGTCCGCCTTCGATGCCAAGGTAGATGTCCTCGGGCCCAAGGGTGAAAGAACGATCGCGCTTGAAGATCTGCACCGGGAGCCGGGCGCCACGCCTCACGTTGAAACCGCTCTGGAATTCAACGAATTGATCCTGCGGATTCGTGTGACGGTGACGCCGCTGGGCCGTGCTTCGACCTACCACAAGATAAGGGATCGGGAGTCCTTTGCCTTCGCTCTTGTCTCGGCGGCGGTGGCTTTGCAGATGGACGGAGGCACCGTGCGCGACGTGCGCATCGCCGTCGGCGGGGTTGCTACCCGTCCGTGGCGCGCCCGCGCCGCCGAGCAGACATTGCTTGGTCGGCCGCTGACCGCACAAGCCGCTCGCGCCTCAGGCGACGCTGCATTGCAAGGGGCCAAGGGCAGCGACGATAGCCGCTTCAGGATCGAGCTGGGTGCTCGAACGGTCGCCGATGCCCTGATGATCGCCAAGCAAAGGGCGTTGCGCCAATGAGCGATATGCCCTTCCCCGATGTCCAACGCATCGACGCCTATCATAAGGTGCGCGGTGCGATACTGTTCGGCGCTGACAACGTGCGACCCGATATGCTCCACGCTTCGCTCGCCGTTGCTGCGATCGGGAAGGGGCGCATTGTCAACCTCGACGTTCGGGCCGCCGGCGCCGTGTCCGGCGTTCGGCTGATCCTCACTCACGAACATCTCGGCCATGTAAAATCGGCCGGTTTTTTGATGGCCGGAGGCTATAGCTTTCAGGGCCTTCAGCCGATGCTATCACCGGACATCGCCTATCGTGGCCAACCGATCGCGCTGGTGGTGGCCGACGGGCTTGAAACGGCGATCGAGGCTGCCGCGCTGATCCAAGCCACATATTCGACCGAACCCATCAGCGCCACACTCGATGCGCCCGGGACCGAAACCGTCAATCAAGCGGACACTCCGCTGAAGGAGCGTTTTCCCGAGATTGTCGCCGGCGACGCCGACAAGGCGTTTGCGCAGGCTCCAGTAAAAATCGACGCGCGCTTCACTACCGCGCCCCAGCACCATAACCCGATCGAGCTGATCGCCACGATCGCAGAGTGGAAGGACGGCAAGCTCATAGTGCACGAAGGCACTCAGAACGCAGAGGCCGTCCGCCATGGCCTGGTCGCTGCGCTGGGTCTGACGCCGGACCGCGTGGAGGTCATCTCCCCTTTTGTCGGCGGTGGCTTTGGCCAAAAGTACGCGATGCAGATGCAGACGGTGCTCGTGGCCGTAGCTGCGCTGCGGCTGGCTCGACCGGTCAAGCTGGTCGTTCCCCGCGCCCAGATCTTTCATGACGCCAGCTTCCGCCCGGCCATCCGCCATCGCGTGCGGCTTGGCGCCGACCGCTCCGGCAATATGCTGGCCGCGATTCACGAGGTAGATGCGCAGACCTCGCGCTACGACCTGTTTCCTGCTCAGTATGCAGCGCTGTCATCACGTTTGTACGGAATCAAAAATTTCCGCGGGCGCGAACGGTTCGTACGGACCGACGTGCAGACACCGGGTTATATGCGCGCGCCCTTTGAGCACGCCGCCTGTTACGCGCTGGAATGCTGTGTCGACGAGCTCGCCTACAGCCTCGGTCGGGATCCCGTCGCGTTGCGATTGAGCAACGACACCGTGACCGACGCCATCTCCAAGCTGCCGCTCTCCTCGCGTCACCTCGGCGAGTGTCTGCGGCGCGGCGCCGAACGCTTTGGGTGGAGCAAGCGAACTATGGCCCCGCAGTCCATGCGCGCCCACGATGGATCATTCATCGGCTGGGGTGTCGCAATAGGCGCCTACCCGTGCTTCATCGCACCCGCCGTGGCACGGCTCAGGGTTACGGTCGAGGGTGGCGTGTTCATCAGCATCGGCGGGCACGAGATGGGGCAAGGGCTCCGCACTGCGCTCGCCGCCGCCGTCAGCCGTAAGCTTGGCGTCCCGGCGGCCGATGTCGTGGCGGTCATCGGCGACACACGCGGCGCTCCCCAGCACATGACCGCCGGATCCTGGGGCACGGCTTCGGCCATTCCAACTGCTAACGCGGCCGCCGATGCGATGCTCAACGCTCTGGCGAGACTAATCGCGGGCGGCGCTGGCGGTCGAACGCCGGCGCAAGTCCTGAAGGCCGCCGGGCGCGCCTCCCTCGAAGTGCAAATCCAGGCGAAAGCTCCCGGGCAGCCTGATGAGGTCTATGGCCGGATAGCCGCGGGTCAGCTGTCTTTTGCTGGTCCCGTCTACCCGGAATTCGTCACCTTCAGCTACAGCGCGCATTTCGTGGAAGTGCGTGTTGAGCCGACCACGGCTCGTGTGCGAATCCCGCGCGTGGTGAGCGTAGTGGACTGTGGGCGGGTTATCAGCCCGCGGACTGCAGGCAGCCAAGTCCGAGGCGGCGTGGTGTGGGGCATCGGGGCGGCGCTGCGCGAAACGAGCGAAGTCGATCCACGCTACGGCGGTTTCCTCAATGCCGATCTTGCCGAATACGTTGTGCCGGTAAACGCCGACATCGGCTCCATCGAGGTGGAGTTCATCGACAAACCAGACTTCGAGTTCAACAGCGCCGGCGTCAAGGGGTTGGGGGAAGTCTCGATGGTGGGCGTCGCACCAGCCATCGCCAATGCGGTCTATCACGCCACCGGCCGCCGGCTGCGCAATCTGCCGATCCGGATCGAACAGTTGCTTTGACTGATGTATCGGCAATCACCTGAGAGCTTGCCCCGCCAGCGTGCGAGGGCTCTGGAATACGTCTGGCCGCGCGCAAGAGTTGTGGTATCCTTACATCAATCTTACGGCTCCTGACACGAACGTCGGCAAGTCTTGATGATGTACGCCGGCAATTCGGACGATGAGGAGACATGGTGCGCGCGAATACGCGCCATTACCGACGCGTACATCGAGGCAGGCCGGGCCTAATAACCGCAGCTTGCAGGAGGCGACGATCTCTCGCCTGGAATTCCGCGATAACTGGGCGCCCATAGACCCGCTGGTGCCTGCAGGGTTTATGCGGCAAGCGCGCGACGGCTCGGTGATACGGTGGGGCGAGGCGGATACGCCCTTGCCGCCAGGGGTCGTTGCTCCGGGGGTTCCGGCCTCTGTCACGGTGGCGGTGTCGCCCGTGCGGCCGGGTCATGCGATCACGGTCGAATACCGTGTCAACGGCGGCCCAGTCCGCCAAGCGATCGCGCTACCCGTGCCGGGAGCGCATGATGCGAACGCGCGCCTGTTTCGGGCTCTCCTGCCCGGGCAACCAAGCGGGTTGGTCGACTTCCTGCCGGTGCTCCGCTTCGCCGGCCAGTCGATCTCGCCGTGTCTGCGGGACTCGCATGACTGCCCGCGCTATCAGGTGGGCAGCGGCACAGCACCGGTCCCGACCGCGTCAGCGACACCGGGCTCATCGGCGACGCCGGGCCCCGAATTGGCAGGCGAGCCTCGCTGGGACTGGAACGCCAGGTTTCTCTGGACCGGCTCCATCGGCATCCGCAAAGAGGTGGTGGGCGGCATGCCGGACGGGCTGCGCATCAACTGGTACTTCACGGAGGGGCGCTTCGTCGGGCCGGATCACGAGGGCATCGTGTTGCCGGGTGGGGGCGATTTCATGCGTATCCGCCAGGACGGCATCGGCATCGTCAATGTCATAACGGAATTGTTGCAGACCCGCACGGGGGCCCGGCTCTACTGCTCCTATGGCGGCATCTTCGACCTGGGTCCCGACGGCTACGCTCGCGCCCTGCGCGACGACTTCGATGCATTTCCTCCGTTTGTCACTTCACCGACCTATACGACTGCTGACCAAGACCTCGCGTGGCTCAACCGCGCCCAGTGCCTGGGCTTGGGCAGGGTGGACACCAAGGCGATGCGGATCGAATTCGACGTCTACGCCGTGGGCGTGGGAGGCCGCAAGCGTGCAGAGTGACAACGGGAGCGTTCGTTAAGCAGGACTAAAGCAACTGCAGCGTCCGGCCGACGGACGCGATCGCAAAAGAATCTTTGTCGTATCTAACCACGGGGGCTGACATGACAGCAAGCGACCCGCAAGTGCCATGGACGGACGAGCAGTGGGCTCGCGTCAATCAGGTCATTCAGGAGGAAGCAA
>JAFAHL010000285.1 GCA_019237215.1 Hyphomicrobiales bacterium
ACTACGCGCGCAGCTTGAGAAATCGGTTGAACAACGCCGGTCTCGTTGTTGGCGAGCATAAGCGAAACGAGAGCTCGGCCCTCGAGCGCAGCCAGGCGCCGTTCGAGCGCCGCAAGGTCGACCTCCCCGCGAGCGGTCACCGGCAAGCGCTCGACGGCCCGCGCCGGGAACCGCCCGCCGGCGAGCACTGAGGGGTGCTCGATCGCCGAAACCAGGAGCTTGTCGCGCGCCGTTTCCCCGGTTGCCGGCACGAGCGCCAACATGTTGGCCTCGGTGCCGCCCGAGGTGAACACCACGCCGCGCGGCTCGGCTCCCACCAGCGCGGCCACCTTCTCCCGCGCCTGCTCGACCAGACGGCGCGCGGCGCGGCCCTCGAGGTGGATGGAGGACGCATTACCAGTCGTTTCCAGCGCCGCGAGCGCGGCCGCGCGCGCCTCTTGCCGCAGCGGCGCGCTGGCGTTCCAGTCAAGATAAATACGCTCGGTCATGGTCTGGATCGCGGCGTGGCGGCCTTTATCCTCAAACTTCGGCGGCGCGCGCAACACCCTTCGAAACCCTTGCTTTTTGCCCCCGCACCCGTGTTAGAAAAGCGCTCGCCGCGACCGGCCGCCGCCTGGAATCGGCGCCGGCGCTTGCGAAAATCTGGAATGGTTCTAGATACTTACGTGTGCTCGGCGACGCCGTCAAGCGTGCACTGAGATGAGTGCGCGGTCGCGAGTCGCGATCAACCATCCCCACCGAGGTCAGAACATAAATGCCCGAAGTCATTTTCACTGGCGCCGCCGGACGCATCGAGGGCCGCTACCACCCGGCGCGGCAGAAGAACGCCCCGATCGGCATCGTGCTGCATCCCCATCCCCAATTCGGGGGCACGATGAACCACCAGATCATCTATCAAATCTATTACGCCTTCGCGCACCGGAACTTTTCCGTCCTGCGCTTCAACTTCCGCGGGGTGGGGCGCAGCCAGGGCTCATTCGATCACGGCCTGGGCGAATTGTCGGACGCCGCTTCCGCGCTCGATTGGGCGCAATCGATCAACCCGGAGGCCCGCAGTTGCTGGATCGCCGGGTTCTCCTTCGGGGCGTGGATCGGCATGCAGCTGCTCATGCGGCGGCCCGAAATCGAGGGGTTCATCTCGATCGCTCCGCCCGCCAACCTCTACGACTTTTCGTTCCTCGCGCCGTGCCCGTCCTCCGGCATGATCGTTCACGGCGACAAGGATGCGGTCGTGCCGTACAAGGACGTCACCGGGCTGGTCGACAAGCTCAAGACCCAGAAGGGCATCGTGATCGAGCAGAAGGTGATCCCGGGCGCCAATCATTTCTTCGACGGCAAGGTCGAGCCGCTGATGGAGGCGATCAGCGCCTATCTCGACAAGCGTCTCAAGACCGAGCGCAAGCCGAGCGCGGCTTGAGCTAGCGCCTCCACCCGGCATCACATTACTCATTGTCGTCCCCGCGGCTAAGCGTGATGGCGCGACGGATGTCGTTATTCGCAGTTCTCGTCCTGCTCGCGCTGGCGGCCGCCGGCTACGGGGCGCTGCACTACATGACGGCTGTGCCCGGCAAGCCTCATCGGGGCGCGCTGCCGCCGCTC
This sequence comes from Hyphomicrobiales bacterium, assembly GCA_019237215.1. Taxonomy (GTDB): domain Bacteria; phylum Pseudomonadota; class Alphaproteobacteria; order Rhizobiales; family Xanthobacteraceae; genus VAZQ01. The sequence continues at coordinate 1,600 of JAFAHL010000285.1, forward strand.
ACGACGGAGGAAGCGGCGCTCGCCGTTTCGCTCAAGCGCCACATCGCGACGATCGCCGCGCGCGAGCACAACGTCGCCCACTATGACGAGCTCGAGAAGGTCGCCCGCTATATCGAGACCGCGCTCGCATCGCTCGGCTATACCGTCGGCCGCCAGGAATTTTCGGCCGACGGCAAACCCGTGCGCAACATCGACGTCGCGGTCGAGTCGGCGGGGCAACGCGCCGATCCCGACGTGATCGTGGTCGGCGCCCACTACGACAGCGTCGTCGGCTCGCCCGGCGCCAACGACAATGCCAGCGGCGCGGCCGCCGTCATCGAGCTCGCGCGGCTGTTGCGCGATCTCGACGGGGTCGGCGCCAAGCGCATCCGGCTGGCGCTCTTCGTCAACGAAGAGCCGCCCTATTTCCGCACCGAGGCCATGGGGAGCCTGCACTATGCGCGCGCCCTCGCTAAGCGCAGGGAGCGGGTTGTCGCCATGTATTCGCTCGAGACCATCGGCTTCTACTCGAGCGAGCCTGGCAGCCAGGTTTATCCGGTGCCGTTCGGCCTCATCTTTCCCGATCGCGGCGATTTCATCGCGTTCGTGGGGATGATGGGCTCGCGCGCGCTCGTGCGCGAGACGATGCGATCATTCCGCGCGCACACGGCCTTCCCCACGATCGGCGGAGTGGCGCCGGGCTTCGTTCCCGGCATCGCCTGGTCGGATCATTGGGCCTTTGCCGAGCACGGCTTTCCAGCCGTGATGGTCACGGACACGGCGCCGTTCCGCTACCCCCACTACCACCGCTCAAGCGATACGCCGGACAAGGTCGATGTCGAGAACGTGGCGCGCGTGGT
>JAFAHL010000403.1 GCA_019237215.1 Hyphomicrobiales bacterium
ACCGGCGCGGTCAAGATCACGCCGGCGCACGACTTCAACGACTTCGAGGTAGGGCGCCGCCACGACCTGCCCCTCGTCAACGTGCTCGACGCCGCGGCCCATCTCAACCTCGCCGGCAACGAGGCGTTTCTGCGCGAAGTGCCGGCCTCGGCGGAACTCGACCAAACGCTCTCCTATCACGGCCGCGATCGTTTCGCGGTGCGCAAGGAGATCGTGCAGCGCTTGGAGGCGGCGGGTATGCTTGCCAAGGCCGAGCCGCACACGCACGCGGTGCCGCACGGCGACCGCTCGGCTGTCGTGATCGAGCCGTTTCTCACGGATCAATGGTACGTCGACGCCAAGACGCTGGCGGCACCGGCGATCGCGGCGGTGCGTGCCGGCCGTACGGTGTTTGTGCCGCGCAATTGGGAGACGACCTATTTCAATTGGATGGAAAACATCCAGCCCTGGTGCATTTCGCGTCAGCTCTGGTGGGGGCATCAGATCCCGGCGTGGTACGGGCCGGACGGGAAGGTGTTCGTCGCCGAGGGCGAAGCCGAAGCGCTGAGCGATGCGATAGACCATTATGTCGCCAACGGCACGATCTCCGGCGACGCCGCGGCAGAGACGCATCGTCAGGCAAACAAGTCGACCTTGCTCACCCGCGACGAGGACGTGCTCGACACGTGGTTCTCCTCGGCGCTGTGGCCGTTCTCCACGCTCGGTTGGCCGGACGATACGCCGGAGCTCAAGCGCTACTACCCGACTGACGCGCTGGTGACCGGCTTCGACATCATCTTCTTCTGGGTCGCGCGCATGATGATGATGGGCCTCTATTTCATGGCCGACGCGCCCTTCCACACCGTCTACATCCACGCCCTCGTGCGCGACGAGCGCGGCGCCAAGATGTCGAAGTCGAAGGGCAACGTCATCGACCCGCTCGCGCTGATCGACGAGTACGGCGCCGACGCGCTGCGCTTCACGCTCGCCGCCATGGCGGCGCAGGGGCGCGACATCAAGATTTCCACCCAGCGGGTCGAAGGCTACCGCAATTTCGCGACCAAGCTGTGGAACGCTTGCCGCTTCGCGGAAATCAACCATTGCGCGACCGTGCCGGGCTTCGATCCGGCGTCGGCGAAGGAAACGCTCAACCGCTGGATCGCGCACGAGACCGGCAAGGCCGTGCGCGAGATCAGCGAGGCGATCGAGGCCTACAGGTTCAACGAGGCCGCGGGCGCGGCCTATCGCTTCGTGTGGAACATCTTCTGCGACTGGTATCTGGAACTCGCCAAGCCGGTGCTGCAAGGCGCCGACGGCGGCGCCAAGGACGAGACACGCGCGATGACCGCCTGGGTGCGCGACGAAATCCTCAAGCTGCTACATCCGTTCACGCCGTTCGTCACCGAGGAGCTGTGGCAGGTCACGGCGCAAGCCGGCGCCGCTCGCGATGGGCTGCTCGCGCTCGCGCCCTGGCCCAAGCAGCGCGCGCTCGACGACCTCGAGGCCGAGGCCGAGATCGGCTGGATCATCGACCTCGTCACCGCCATTCGCTCGGTGCGCGCGGAAATGAACATCACCATGGCGACCGAGATCCCGGTCGTGCTGGTCGCCGCCTCGGCGGCGACGCAGGCGAGAGCCGAGCGCTGGGCCGACACCATGCGCCGCCTCGCGCGCCTCTCCGAAATTTCGTTCGCGCCGCGTCCGCCGCAGGGCGCGGTGCAGCTCATCGTGCGCGGGGAAATCGCGGCGCTGCCGCTCAAGGGGGTGATCGATTTCGCCGCCGAGAAAGCGCGCCTCGAGAAGGAAATGGCGCGCGTTACATCCGACATCGCCCGCATCGACGCCAAGCTCGGCAACGCCGACTTCGTCGCGCGCGCGCCGGAGGACGTGGTCGAAGGCGAGCGCGAGAAGCGCGAGGAGGCGGAGACGCGCCGGCTCAAAATCGACGAAGCGCTCGCGCGCCTCAAGGGCGCGGCGTAGGAACGGTCGCTCACCCGCGCTTCGCCTTTCTGTCAATGGCGGTCAGCGCGCTACCGCTCTTGTTTCTCCCGCCATTCATGCATTTCCGTCCCCCGCAGCAGACGGCAAGCTCGTAGGTGACACGATGCCCAATCTCAAGCTCACGCTCGCCTGCTGGGATTACGATCGCACGCGGCCGCTGATCGACGGGCGCGTGAAGCCCGAGGGCATCGACCTTGACGTCGAGGTCCTGCGTCCGCGCCAGACCTTCCAGCGTATGCTCGACAACAAGGAGTTTGAGGTCTCCGAGCTGTCGCTTGCCTCTTACACGGCGCTCAAAGGCCGCGGCGATTGCCCGTTCGTGGCGGTGCCGGTCGCGCTCTCGAAAATGTTCCGTCACTCCTGCATCTACGTGCGCACCGGCGCCGGCATCCACACGCCGCAGGATCTCAAGGGTAAGCGCGTCGGCACGTCGCAGTGGAGCTCGACCGGCCTCGTCTTCATGCGCGGCATGTTGCAGCACGATTACGGCGTCAAGCCGCAGGACATGCACTGGTTCATGGGCGGGCTCAACAGCTTCGTCGAGCCGCCGCTGATCGCGCTCAATCTGCCGGACGACATCAAGCTCGATTTCCTCTCCGGTGGGCAGACGCTGGAGCGGATGTTCGCGGCGGGTGAGCTCGACGCGCTGCTGTCGCTCTACATCCCGAAGCTCTTTCACGAACGCTCGGCGACGATCGCGCGGCTGTTCCCGAATTATAAAGAGGTCGAGCGCGATTATTATCGCCGCACGCGCATTCTGCCGACCATGCACACGGTGGTGCTGCGCGAGGACGTCCATCGTGCGCATCCGTGGGCGGCGCGCAGCATCTACCGGGCGTTCGCGCAGGCGCGCGACCTCGCGCTCGACGGCCTTTACGACACCGATGCCTTGCGCGTCGCGCTACCGTGGCTGATCGATCACGTCGAGGAGGCGCGGCGCGAGTTCGGCGAGGACTTCTGGGCCTACGGGCTCGAGCCGAACCGGCCGGCGTTCGCGGCGATCGGCCGCTACGTTCACGAGCAGGGCCTCTGCCCGCGGGTGGTGAGCGCCGACGAACTCTTCGTGCCCGGTGTGGAATGAAGCTGCGCGTCATCCGCGAAGGAGGGCGGGGCCATCACGTTTTGAATGGCTTGCTGACGAAGCGCGAGCCTTTGAGGCCATAGCGCCACGGCTGGTCCACCGCCTTGGTCAATCCGATGCGCCGGCCGATGGCGACGTCGACGTCTTGCGTCCGCGCGCGTATCTCGAATGGCGGCGCATCGAGCGCAAGGCCGTATTGCGCGCTGGTGATGCCGAGCGCCTGGCACAGCCGTCCCGGACCCGAGCACAACAGCCGCTCGTCGGCGACGCCGCGGCGGCGGCGCATCGCAGCCAGCCCGTGCGTAGGCGCGAGCGCGCGGATCAGCACCGCGCTGGCAATGCCCTGCGGCTCGCATACGAAGTTGAGGCACCAGTGCACGCCGTAAGAGCGGTAGACGTAGGCGTAGCCGGGGGGACCGAACATCACGCTGTTGCGTTCGGTGCGGCCGCCGAACGAATGCGCGGCAGGATCGGTGTGGTGGTAGGCCTCGACCTCGACGATGACGCCGCCGACGCCCTTGAACAGCAGCGTCGCGCCGATGAGATCGG
>JAFAHL010000195.1 GCA_019237215.1 Hyphomicrobiales bacterium
CGAGCTTAGCGTTGGCTGCGGCCTTGTTCCAGGCTCGGGACTCGGCAGACCAGACGATCTCCGGCAGAGCCGATCTCTGGCAGGGCCCATGAGCTCGACGACGTCGCGACCTCGATTGTGGCCGAAGAGCGATTCGCGCCGGCGCAGGCAATCGATCCGCCTAGTGACACGTCGCCGCGGCAACGCACGGCCGCGATCCGAGGAGTGCGCGCGATTCGGCCGAGCGAGCCGAGCCGACCGTGCGTCGGAGCGCGGCGCGCTAGGAGTTTCTAAACCTCTGCGCAGCAGAATCTTCTTGACTCCGGGGGTATGAGCCTTATGTGGGGGCCAGGCCGCTGTGATCTGTCCTCCTACCTACGGGCTGATCGGGCGGCATTTGCTTGCCTGACGCCGCTCGTCGGCACTCGGGTTGGATCACTCGGTTGGGGAGGACGAACATGCGCCAGACCGCCCTCTTGCGATCGGGGAAGGGCTTGGCAACTCCAGGCACTGCCCGAAAGAACGTCGCTCACGTCGCCGTGGTCAAGGCCGCCACCGCCGAGGGGCGCGAAGGGCATTTTGCCGTTCGCAACGGCGTGCGCTGCGCCGGCGTGCACCTCATCGTCGATCTGCACGGGGCCGAGGGCCTCGACGACATCGGTCTGATCGAGGCGACGCTGCGCCGCTGCGTGGACGCGGCTCAGGCGACGCTGCTGCACATCCACCTGCACCATTTCCACCCGAACGGCGTCTCCGGGGTGGCGGTGCTGGCCGAGAGCCATATCTCGATCCATACGTGGCCCGACTCGCGCTATGCCGCGCTCGATGTGTTCATGTGCGGCAAGGCCGTCCCCGACGCCTGCATTCCCGTGCTGCGCAAGGCCTTCAAGGCCAAGCGCGTGGAAGTCAGCGAAATCTTGCGCGGGCAAGACACCTGATCAGAAGACACCTGATCGGAAGATCGACGGCGGCGGACGCGTCGGCTCCTTCGTGCCGCGCTCCGTCGTGCGCTAGTGCCGCCGATTTGAAATTCCTGCACCATGTGCGGCGAGTCCGCCTCAGGAATTTCAAATCGAAAAGCGGCACTAGAATCATAGAGTTGCTAGTGCCCTTTGGTTTTCGAAGTTCGTACCCGAGGGTGCCGCCCTGTATCACGAACTTCGAAAACCGGGCACTAGTATGCCGATCATGGCCGAAAAACGCCGGATTCCCGAGACGCTGTTCGATGACATCGGCATCCGCATGACCTACGAGGTCGAGCGGGTCATCTACGAGCTTGAGACCGAGCACCAGCATCTCGTGCTGTTCGAGCACCCGTTCTTCGGCAAGATATTGATGCTCGACGGCGCGACCCAGGTCACCAGCGCGGATGAGTTCGTCTACCACGAGATGATGGCGCATGTGCCGATCTTGGCGCACGGCCATGCGCGGCAGGTGCTGATCGTCGGCGGCGGCGACTGCGGCGTCGCGGAGGAAGTGCTCAAGCACAAGTCGGTTGAGCGCCTCACGCAAGTCGAGATCGACGCCTCGGTGATCGAGTTCGCCAAGGAGCATTTCCCGGAGTTCACCAAGCCGGTGTTCGCGGACGACCGCTTCGACCTCATCATCGCCGACGGCATGAAATACGTGGCCAAGACCGACAGGCGCTTCGACGTCATCATCGTCGACTCGACCGACCCGCAGGGGCCCGGCAAGGTGCTGTTCAGCCAAAAATTCTACGCCGCCTGCAGCCGCTGCATGAGCAAGGGCGCGGTGATGGTCACGCAGAGGGGCGTTCCGATCTTCCAATCGAACGAACTCGCCGTGGCCATCGCCGGCTTTCGAAAGTTGTTCCGCGACGGCTACTGCTACGTCGCGGCGATTCCGACCTATGTGGGCGGCCACCTCGCCATCGGCTGGGCCACCGACAACGTCAAATTGCGCCACGCCTCGGTCAAGACCATTGCCGATCGCTACAACAAGGCCGGCCGCTTCCGTACCAGGTACTGGACGCCCGAGGTGCACGTCGCCGCGTTCGCGCTGCCCCGCTTCATCGCCGAGAAGGTGGCGCAAGGAGCTCGGCGCTGATCCGGCGCGCCGCCGGACGCCGCGGCGCAGAGAAGCTCAACGAGCAGGCGTCTCTTTCGCGACGTCGAAGTTGAGCTCGATCAGCACGTTGTTGGGGTCGGTCAGAAAAATCTGTCGGCGCGAGCTGTTCGGGACCTCGTTGACGCGGAACGGCACGCCTTTGCCCGTGAGATGCTGCTTGATGGCATCGAAGCCGCGGCTGCCGAAGGCGATGTGGTCGATGACGCCCGAATCCGGCCGCTGCGGCTTGTCGGTGGGCGAGATGTCGTTGAGATGCAGCACCGGATGGCCTTCGCTGTAAAGCCATGCGCCGGGAAAGTCGAATGGCGGTCTCGGCCCATTCACCAAACCCAGCACCTCCTCGTAGAAGCGAACGGTATCGCGCAGGTTGCGGGTCGAGACGTTGTAGTGGTCGAGCATACCGACGCTCATGCTCATCTAACTTCTCCTTCTGGGCTTTTCCTATCGGCTTCGCGCGGCCTAGTGTGGCGGTTCAGAAGTCCGCATCATTCTGCAGCGAGTCCGAAATGCGGACTTCTGAACCAAAGCCACACTAGATCAATAAGTTGCTAGTGTCCTTCGATTCCGAAGTTCGCAAACGAGGCTGCGGCACAAGGATGCGAACTTCGGAATCGG
>JAFAHL010000232.1 GCA_019237215.1 Hyphomicrobiales bacterium
GGCGGGTGCAGGTCCGGGCGTGACCACCGCGGGAATCACCAATCCAGGCGCCGGTGCGGGCGCGGCCGCGGGCACGGCAGTGGGCATGAACAGCCCGCGTGCGGGAGGGGCAACCGGCGGCGGCGGCGCCGCGACGGCTTGCCCATAGGCGATGCTGTCGAGATCGGGCGGCGGGGGCGGCGGCGGGGGCGCGGGTGCCTGCCCGAGATTGAACGGAAGCGGAAATGACGTGGCGCAGCCCCCAAGCACGGCGGCAACGAGCACAACACCGAGAAGGCGGACAAGCCGCATTGGGAATCCGGACAAACGCGATATGGTTACCGGATTAACACCCGATATGGTTAATAATTCACTTCACGTGGTCGCCGTAGCCGGGCATCGGATCGACCACGGTGATCTGCTTCACCGGGAAGTGGGAGACGATCTCGATCTCGTTCTTGTGCACGATCAGCATCTCCTCGATGCGCACGCCCCAGCGGAACTTCTTGCCGTGCTGCGTCTCGAGCGCAAAGGTCATCCCGGCCTTGATATCGACGGGATGGTCGAGCGACCAGATGCGCGAGATCACGGGCGGATCGTACTGCGCAAGGCCGAGGCCGTGCCCCCACAGATTGGCTGCCGCCTGATCCTCCTCCTTGTAGCCCCAGGCCTGCTTGGCCGAGGGCCATTTTTTTGCGATCTCGCGCGTGGTGGTGCCCGCCTTCACGGCGCCGATGGAGTCGTAGAGCCATTCCAGCGCGGTGGCGTAAGTATCCCTTTGCTCCTTGGTCGGCTCCTTGCCCACGCAATAGGTCCGGTAGTAGCAGGATTTGTATCCGTTCCAGGTGAGCGCGGCCAAATCCATGAACACGATGTCGCCGGGCTGGATGATGCGGTCGGAGAAGTTGCGCCAGTTCGGCCAGGTGTTGGGGCCGGACGAGACGATCACGTCCTCCACGTCCTCCATGCCGGGGATGCTGTAGAGATATTTCATCAAGTGCGCCGTGACCTGGTTCTCGGTGATGCCGGGCCGCAGGAACTTCATGCACTCCCAGTGCGTGGCGTCGCCGATCGCGCCGACAATGCGCATGCATTCCTGCTCGTCGGCGCTCTTGACGGCGCGCGCCTCCATCATCGGCGTCATGCCGTCGACCCAGTTGATCTTCTTGTCCTTGAAAATGTTGATCATGTTGATGTCGATGAAGTCGACGCCGAGCTTCTGCCCGGCGACGCCATGGCGCTTCATCTCGTAAAGGATCGCGTCCGTGAACTTCTTGACCTGCTGTTGCGAGGCCGGGCCGGCTGCGCCTTTGATCCAGGCATAGGAGTAGCGGACGTTCTCCTTGGGGATCCACGGCGAGTGGCGTTCGATCTGGAAGCCGAGGTCGCCCTGCTCGAACAGCACCGGCGCGCCGTCGCCGCAAAGGAGCGCATAGCGCAGTCCCGGCTTGAGCCGATTCCAGCCCGGCGTAAGCGTGCCGGTGAGATAGCGCACGTTCTCGTCGTACATGCACAGCATGGCGCCGAGGCCGTGCTCCTTCATGCGCTCGCGTGCACGTTCGGTTCGGTACTTCTTCAGGCGGTCCCAGTTGACCCGTTGCTGCCAATCCAATCCGGCGATGCCGAAATTTGCCGTGCCCATGGTCTCTCCCGAGTTGAAGCCGCGCGGTTTTGCTTGATGAAAATTCCAGCCGGCTGATCCCTATCGCCGAGGACCATATTGCGGCAAGTCCCTCCGCGATAGAGGAGCCCCACAACCGAACGGCAGATGAGGTTGATCCGTTGCGGTGGAGCGGCTCGCGGCTCCTTCGACTGACCGCTGCAGGTCGAGAAGCCCAGAATATCACGCGTCGCCAGCCGCCCGTGTTGGGTCAGCTCGCGTCCTGTCCCGGATCGGCGTTGAGTCCCGCCGCCTCGATGCCGGCGACGGCGCAGGCCTCGTCGCGATCGGAGCTATCGCCGGAAATGCCGACCGCGCCGATGAGGTCGCCCGCCGCGGTTCTGATCAGCACGCCGCCGGGATTGGTGACCATGCGTCCCCCGCTGGCGGCGGCCAGCATGGTGAAGAACTGCGGAGTCTTGGCCGCGCGCGCAGCGAGCGTGCGCGAGCCGAAGCCCATGCCGAGCGCGCCCCAGGCCTTGCCGAAGGCGATGTCGAAGCGCAAGAGGCCGGACTTGTCCTCGCGTTTGAACGCGACAAGGTGTCCGCCGGCGTCGAGCACGGCGACGGTCAGCGGCGCGCAATTGGTATCGCGGCCTTTCTTGAGCGCGGCGTCGACGATGGTCGAAGCTTGAGCAAGCGTGACGACAGACATATCGGCTCCAAGGAGTTGTCGAAAGAGCGTTGGCTCGGATGGTTTCAGATCACTGCTTCGCGCGGTTCGCCCAATAGACCGATACCGCCGACACTTCCGCCGCGCCCGAGACGTTGCGTTTGGTCTCCTCGTAGCAGGCGAGCGTCTTCTCCACCAGCGGCAGCTCGATGCCGTGCGCTTTGCCCTCGGCCAGCATCGTGCGCAGATCCTTGACCGCGCTGTCGACGTCGAACGTCACCGGGCCGCCATCGCCACCCTTGAGCATTTGAGCGACGCCGGCTCCGCGCACCTTGAGCACGTTCGGACCGCCCGACGTGTCCGCCAGCAGATCCATGATCCGCGCGGGGTCGAGCCCGAGCGGGCGGCAGAGCGCCAGCGCCTCGCCGAGCGCCTGCCAATAGATCATCAGCGGCATGTTGATGGTGAGCTTCATCACCGCGCCGGAGCCGACCGGCCCGCAATGTTCGAGCCGACGGCAGAGCTGTTCGAGGATGGGTTTGGCTCGCGCGCCGTCCACAGGCTCGGCGCCCATCAGCCCGATCAGCTTGCCTTGTCGCGCGGGACCAGTCGAGCCGCCCACCGGGCACTCGACCAAGACGGCGCCCTTCGCGCGCACCTTTGCCGCGAGCGCGACCTCGGTGTGCGGCTGCACCGTGCTCATCTCGATGAAGAGCTTGCCGCGCACGTCGGGGGCGAGCAGCCCGGATGCGCCGGTGTAGACCGCGTCGATGGCGGCGGCATCGGTGAGGATGGTGATGACCGCATCGGCGTTGCGCGCGAGCTCAGCCGGCGTAGCGGCGGCCGCGGCGCCGGCAGCGGTCACCGGCTTCAATTTGTCGGCGGAGCGGTTCCACACCGTCACCTTGTGCCCGACCTCGATGAGCCGCTGCGCGATGGCCGCGCCCATTTTGCCGATCCCGGCGATTCCGATCTGCATCGGATGTGCTCTCCCTGTGGCCTTTCCCCTACGTTGCAACAGCCGGCGGCGACGATACGGGATTATCTGCGCGCGAGAAAGGCAGAGCCCTGGCGCTGCGCTGCTCGGCCACATTGCGCTTGAACGCGGCAGCCGCCGCCGTGTAGCGTCCGCCGCCCGATCGATCGGCAACGGAGGCTGGCAATGGCGAAAGGCAAAGTCGGGATCGTCGGCCTCGGCATCATGGGCGGTGCGTTCGCGCGCAACCTCGTCGCCGCCGGCTGGCGGGTCGTGGGTTACGACATCGATGCAGCGCGCCGCCGTGCCATGGCGCGAGCCGGCGTCGAGATCGCAGACGATGCGAAAACGCTCGCTCGCGAGGTCGGAACAATCATCACCAGCCTCCCCAAACCCGCCGCGCTCGATGCGACGGTGACGGCCATCGTCAACGCCCGCGTGCGTCCCCGCGTCATCATCGAAGCCAGCACCTTTGCGATCGACGACAAGCTCAGGGCCGAGCGTGCGCTGCGCAAAGCCGGTCACGTCACGCTCGACTGCCCGGTGAGCGGCACCGGCGCTCAGGCCAAGGTGAAGGATCTGGTGGTCTATGCGAGCGGCGATCGCCAGGCGATCCGCAGGCTACGCCCGCTGTTCGCCGGGTTCGTGCGCGCGGTGCACGACCTCGGCGCGTTCGGCAACGGCAGCCGCATGAAATATGTCGCGAACCTTCTGGTCGCCATCAACAACGTCGCCAGCGCCGAGGCTATGGTGCTCGGGCTGAAGGCCGGCCTCGACGCGCAGACCGTGTTCGACATGGTCAGATCGGGCGCCGCCAACTCGCGCGTATTCGAATTGCGGGCACCCATGATGGTGGAGGATCGTTACGATGGGGCCAGTATGAAAATGTCGGTCTGGCAGAAGGACATGGCGGTCATCGGCGGATTCGCGCGGCGGCTGCGCTGCCCGACACCGATGTTCGACGCCACGGTGCCGGTTTACGCCAGGGCGATGCGGAGCGGGCATGGCGAGCACGACACCGCCGCGGTCTGCGCGGTGCTGGAAAAGATGGCGGGCGTGAAGCGGCAAAAGGCAGCGCCGCGGCGAGCGCGGCGGCGTTAGGCAAGCGCTGATCGCACGGCATCAGCTCCGCAAGAAGTCGAGCACCGCGGTCTCTGCCAGCACCGCTTCGGGAATGCTGTGACGCTGCGAGCGGGCGCGCTCCTCGGCGGTCTGCGTGGCCTGGAGATAGGCGCCGAGATGTCGCGCGCGCTCGATGATGCGCTGCCCGACCGGGAGGCGCGCCGCCTCGAAGCGTCGCAGCGCCGCCTCGACCTCGTCGACCTCGAGTGCGGTCACCAACGCCGCGGCGTCGTCCGCCGCCTTGGCGACGCCGGCTGCCACATGCGGGCGTGCGACGAAGGCCGCGTCGCCGATGATCGCGACCCGGCCGAACGCCATGCGCGGCGTTTCGAGGTCGTAGATCGGCTGCAGGATCGGCTCGTCGATCATACGCACCACCTCGCGGAACTGTGGCGCGAGCAGTCGCTCGGCCGCCGCGCGCATTTGGGCGATCGCCTCGCGCCGGATCAGCGGCGGAGGAATCGATATGGTGTGGGTGGTGCCGCCGGCGTCGGTGAGCAGATGCTGCAGCTCGCCGTTCTCATCCGCCGGCCGGTACCAGACCACGTTGTAACGGCGATGTCCCGGACGCAGGTCATTGTCGGGGCCGGCGACCGGATAGCCCAAGCACTGTTCACCCGGCGGCAGGCAGAACGTCATATGGTTGAACAGCTCGCGATGGATCGCCGGCGCAAACGCCGCCTCGGGAATGAGCGCGCGCCACGCCACGTAGCCGACGTAGAGCGGCGTCAGCTCCGGCAGGCATTGCTGGCGGATGGTGGAGCGAAGGCCGTCCGCGCCTACCAGGAGCTCGGCCTCCGCGTCGCCGCCATCGCTGAAATGCGCGACCACGGAGTTTTCGGTCTGCACGAAACCGCTGACGCCTCGACCACGGTGGTAGCGCTCGCGCGGGAACGCGTCCCGCAGCACCCGGTAGACGCGCTCCCAGGCGGTGAGAACCTGGGGACAATCAAACTCGCCGACGAGGCGACCGGACGCATCCAGGATCTTTCGGGTCGTAATCTCCACTCCGAGCGCGGTCGGATCGATTGCGAGCCGGCGCAGCGTTTCGATCAGATCCGGCTGCGCGACGATACCGGCGCCGCGGCCGGCGAGTTCGCTCTCGACCCGCTCGAAGACATCGACGTCCCAGCCGGCACGCCGTAGCAGCAACGCCGCCAACAGGCCGCTCATGGAGCCGCCCACGATCAGCGCGCGCCGCTTGCTCGCCTTTTCGCTCGATCCCGCCATTTCCTGCCGCGCAAAAGTTGCTATATATCGTGCCAAACCTGGAGGAATGCCATGGCCCTGACGATGTTGGACAAGCAAGCGGAGAGCTCGGTGAAATCTCCGTGGCCGGCGGAGATCGCCGCTGAATTCGAGCGGGAAAAGAACAATCCCAACCCGTGCGTGGGTAACGCGCTGGTGTCGGAGAGCAATCGCGTCCGGGTGTGGACAATCCGCCTCAAGCCCGGGGAGCGGATCGGCTTCCACCGCCACGTGCTCGACTATTTCTGGACCGCGGTGACGGGCGGCCGCGGACGCCAGCACGTGCATGACGGCACCACCGTCGAATACACCTATGCGCCCGGCGAGACGCGGCACGAGACCTACGGCCCCGGCGAATTCAAGGTCCACGATCTCGAGAATCTCGGCGACAAGGAGATGGTCTTCATGACCATCGAATTCCTGCAAAGCGCCAACAAACCGATGCCACTGCCCGAACGCGTGCGGCAGCAGGCCGCAGCGTGAGCGGCGCAAATCCCATCGGCCGCTCGTGCTCGCAATAGGCGAACACGGGGATGCCCGGCGCGCGGAGAACTTGAGGCGGTCGGCGCAAGCTCGACGGCGCGCCGGGCGCCGCCGGCAATCGCACGTCATCACCTGGCCGCGCGGTCAAACGGACTAGCCAAGGCGGCACCCTTCCTGCACACTGGCACGCAAGCAAAACAACCTCGCTCGCGCGCATGAGTCATGTCTTGAGTCATGTCTTGGCGGGACAGGGGGCGTGGGGGGAATAGGTGGGCTTCAGCTTCGATTTGCTGATCAACGCGTTGATTGCCGGCATTCTGCTCGGCGGGTTCTACACCGCCGTGACGATCGGCGTGTCGATCTCGTTCGGCATCCTCGACATCGTCAACATCGCGCATCCCGCCTTCATCATCCTCGGCTCTTACATCGCCTATATCGTCAACACCCGGCTCGGCATCGATCCGATCGTGATCAGTATCCTCATGCTGCCGGTGTTCTATTTCCTCGGCGCCGGCGTCTATCAAGTCTATTACGAATCATTCGAGCGGCGCGGGCAGGAAGCACTGCGCGGCCTGTCGTTCTTCTTCGGCCTGCTGTTCGTCACCGAGGTGATGCTCATTCTCGTTTTCGGCGTCGACTACCGCTACGTCGAAGCACCCTATATCGGGCCGAGTTGGCGCCTCGGCGTGATGGATTTCCCGCTGCGCATGCTGGTGCCGTGCGTGACGGCGCTCGCGCTCTTCGCCGCGCTCGAGCTCTTCCTGTCGTATACGTTCGTCGGACGCGCGATCTCGGCCGTGGCTCAGGACCAGCTTGCGCTGCGGCTGATGGGCGCCTCCCCCATCCGCATCAAGCGCATCGCCTTCGGCATCTCCATTGCAACCGCCGCGGTCGCGGGTGCCTTGCTGATCATTATCCAGCCAGTCGAGCCCTCGGTCGGACGCGAATATATCGGTCGGGTGTTCGCGATCTGCGTGCTCGGCGGGCTCGGCAGCCTTCCCGGCACGGTGATCGCCGCGATGCTGCTCGGCATCATCGAGAGCTTCACCGCCACCTTCTACGGGCCGTCGTGGGCGCCGGCGGTGGCATTCGGCGTCCTACTTCTGACCCTCGCGTTTCGGCCGGCGGGTCTTCTCGGACGATAGGATTGCCGATCGTGCGGACTTGGGTCTTCCTGCTGATCTCGATCGCCGTGGCGGCTGTCGTGTTCTTCGGCGCGCGCATGGTGAACAACGATTACGTGTTCTTCGCCGGCTATACCGTGCTGCAATTCATCGTGCTGGCGACCGCCTGGAACATCCTCGGCGGCTATACCGGCTACGTCAATTTCGGCTCGGCCGCATTCTTCGCGCTCGGCGCCTATGCAACGGTGTTCTTTCACAAGTTCTACCCGTTACCGATCCCGCTCCTGATCGTGGTCGGAGCCGTCGTGTCGGGCATCGTGGGGCTCGGCATGGGCTATCTCACGCTGCGCCTGCGCGGCGCCTTCTTCGCCATCGCGACGCTCGCCCTCGCCGTCGTGCTGCAAACCCTGGTCGTCAACTGGGACTATGTCGGCGGGTCGCGCGGCGCCTACATCATCCGCCCGAACGACGTCGCGGTGATCGGCCCTTACATCCAATATCTGTTCCTGCTGATGCTCGCCCTCGTGGTCGTCGCGCTGACCATCGCGCGCGGCATCGAGCGCTCGCAGCTCGGTTACGGCTTCGCCACCATCCGCGACGACGAGCTCGCGGCGGAAGCCTCGGGCGTGCCGACGCTGCGCCTCAAGCTCGTCGCTACGACCCTTTCCGGCGCGCTCATGGGCATGGCGGGAGCGCCGTTCCCCTATTACATCGGCTATCTTCAACCCTCGTCCGCCTTCGGGCTCGAATATGCGGTCAACTCCATCGCCATGCCGATGATCGGCGGCACCACCAGCTGGGTCGGACCGCTGATCGGCGCAATTCTGCTGGGATCGTTGCAGCAGATCGCGACCGTCACGATTTCCTCGGCGGTCAATTTGCTCATCGTCGGCCTGCTGCTGGTCGCTTTCGTCATCATCGCCCCCAACGGTATCATCGGCTTGGTGCAGGGCTGGACGCGCGGGAGGGCGAAGTGATGGCTCCGCCGCTGCTCGAGGTCACGGGTCTGAGCAAGCGCTTCGGCGGCTTCGTCGCGCTCGACGGCATCGACCTCACCGTCGCCGAGGGCGAGCGTGTCGGCCTGATCGGTCCCAACGGCTCGGGCAAGTCGACGCTGGTCAACTGCATCTGCGGCACGCTCGTGAACGAGACCGGCACGGTGCGCTTCGACGGCGAGGCGGTCGACGGCCTGCTCACCCACGAGCGCACCCGCCGCGGCATGGCGCGCAGCTTCCAGCTCCCGCGTCCGTTCGCGACGCTGACGGTGGCCGACAACCTGCGGGTGCCGCTGCTTTACACCGTCAACGCGCGGCCGGGGCGCGCGCTCTCGCCGGCCGCGCTCGATGCACGCTGCGCCGAGCTTTTGCAGCTCGTCGCGCTCGCGGACAAGGCGACGCAGCTGCCGCGCGACCTCACCCAAGTGGAGATGCGCAAGCTCGAACTCGCGCGCGCCATGGCTGCCGAGCCGAAGCTCCTGATCGCCGACGAGTCCATGGCCGGGCTGTCGCAATCGGAGGTCGACGACATCGTCGCCCTGCTCATCCGGCTCAACGAGCGCGGCATCACCATCGTCCTGATCGAGCATATCATGCGCGCGGTGATGAAATTCTCGCAGCGGCTAATCGTGCTGGTTTCCGGCAAGAAGATCGCGGACGGCAGGCCGGAGGCGGTGATTCGCGATCCCGAGGTGGAGAGGGCCTACCTTGGCCAATAGTCTCAGCATCGAGAAGATCGACGCCGCCTACGGCGCCGTGCGGGTGCTCGAAGACGTGTCGCTCAAGGTCAATTCGGGCGAGACGGTGGTGCTGCTCGGCACCAACGGCAACGGCAAGTCGACGCTGATGAAATGCGTCATGGGCATCGTGCGCCCGCGCGCCGGAGCCATCGTGGTCGAGATCGACGGCGAAAGATACGACCTCATCGGTCGCAGCACCGAGCAAATCGTGGATCTCGGGATCGCGCTGGTGCCCGAAGGCCGCCGCCTGTTTCCGCGCCTGACCGTGGAGGAAAATCTCCTGCTCGGCGCCTTCCGCCGCAAGGCGCGTACCGCGCTCAAATCGAACCTGGATTTCTGCTTCGAATGCTTCCCGCGATTGGCCGAGCGCCGCGCCCAGCTCGCCGGCTCGCTCAGCGGCGGCGAACAGCAGATGCTCGCGCTCGCGCGCGCGTTGATGCTGGCGCCGCGCATCCTCTTGATCGACGAGCCGTCGGTGGGCCTGGCGCCGGTGCTGGTGAGCCGCACCATCGACAAGATCAAGGAGCTCAAGGACCAGTACAATCTCACCGTGCTGATGGCGGAGCAGAACTTCCCGCAGGCGCTGCGCATCGCCGACCGCGGTTACGTCATCGTCCACGGCCAGATCGCCTTCGAAGGCCGTTCCGCCGACGAGCTCAACAACAACGAGCTGATCCGGAAGTTTTATCTCGGGCTGTGAAGGGCGCGCCCCCGCTCCTCGCTTGCTCGCGGGGAGAGGGGCCGCGCCGCGCCTATTTCGCCTTCTCGTAGGGATAGATCACCTTGCCCGAGGCATATTCGGACGGCGTCAGCACAACCTGGGTCGAGACGTCCTTGAATTGAGCGACGTCGTTACCCTTGACGTTCTGGAACTGGACTTGCAGCACGCGCGACTGCGCCCATTCGCCCTTGGCGCCGAACCTCACGTCGCCGACCACGGTCTTGAACGAGTTGGCGCGGATGTAGTCGCCGAGCTTGGCGTCGTCGAGGCTCTTGGTGCCCTCGACGGCCTGCTGCAGCACCTGCAGCTGGCCGTAGCCCCATGGCGCCATATAATAGCCGAGCGGATCGACGCCTTCGGCCGCGGCGCGCGCCTGGTACCGCGAGATCAGGTCGGCGACGCCGGGGAACTGCATCTTCGGCACCGGCAGCCAAAAGTCGTAATTGGTGAAGCCGTTGAGCAGCGGGCCGAGCTGCGTCTTGATGGCGGTTGCCTGCAGGCCCACCATCCCGCCGCCGATCATCTTCGGCTTGAAGCCGATCTCGTTGACCGCGCGCGCCATGCCGACGGAGTCGGGTGGATAGGAGTTGATGTTGACGAGATCCGGATTGGTCGCCTGGATCGCGCGCACGATCGGCGCGAAGTCCGTCGTCGACGGCGGATAAGTCTTGTCGTAGACGATTTTAAGCCGCGCCTCCTTCGCGTTCTCGCGCGCGCCGTCCGCCGCGTTGCGCGAGAATTCCTGGTCGGCGGAAATAATGGCCACCGTCTGCGGCTTCGGTTCCTGCGCCATGGCGACATCGAAGAAACCTTTTGTGAAGGCCGGCTTGGCATCGGGACCCGATGGGATCATGCAGAAATAGTTTGGGTAGTTGAACTCGCTGTTAACCGCGAGCCCCAGCAGCGCCACGAACGTCTTCTTGCGTTGGATCACGATCGGCATGGCCGGAGCGATTTGCGCGGTCGCATAGGGCCCGATGATCAGATCGACCTTGTCGATATCGAGCAGCTTGGTGTAGATCGCCGGCACCTCCGCGGGCGAGCTCTTGTCATCGTAGTAGATGAGCTTGACCGGACGGCCGAGGAGCCCGCCCTTGGCGTTGACGTCTTCTTCCCAAATCTTCTGCGCGAGCAGCGCCGACTTGCCGTTGGGCGCGAGCCCGCCCGTCAGCGCCATGCTGAAGCCGATCTTGATCGGCTCGCCCGACTGCGCCCAGGCCGCGCCTGCGAACACCAGCGTGCACGCCGCAAGCAGCGCGAACGCGCGTGCGAGGCAGTTTCCCGCTCGGCATGTTGCATCATGCAGCATCGTCATCCTCCCATTGCAATCGTTTCTGGGCTCGTCTTCTGGGTCCATCTTATGGGCAGCAGGCGAGGCTGCGCTAGTGTCCCTAGTGGTGCGCCGCCGGTCAATGCGCCGCTAGTGCGCCGCGTCGCCTGCTTCGACCATGATGGTCTCGACCTCGCCCGCGCCGTTGCGGCGGAAGGCCGCGGCGCGGTCGTACTCGGGCGAGGTGAAGCAGGCGACGCCCTGCTCGAAGGTCGGGAACTCGATCACCACGAAGCGGTGGAATTTTGCCGGCCCTTCCATGACCTGATAGCGGCCGCCGCGCGCGAGCACCTTGCCGCCGAACTTGGCGATGATCTCCGGTACGAGGTCGGTGTACTTCTTGTATTCGACCGGATCGTTGATCTTCGACCGCGCAACCCAATAGGCCGGCATGGCAATATCCTCGCTCGCGCGTGTTCTCGCCCGTCACACCTGCCGCGATTCAAATCGCGGCAAGCTCCCGCGCAGTACACTCGGCGCTCCCAGCGCAAATCGCAAGCCTCGACGCTTGCTGCCGACCAAGGGGATGGCGAGTTGCTTCCGGTCAAAGTGCGCGACGTTCCGCCGGCTCGATGCCCGCCGCGCGATGATCGCGTAGCGACCGTGCGATGCCTTATGCCGCGCGTGCGCGAGGTTGACCCTACCGGGCGCGCCTCCTAGCATCGCGGCTCGCACGCAACCGGCGCGGCCTCAAGCCCGGCGCCACTCTGGAGGACAGCGTGGATCGACGCAGCTTCGTCTTCGGCTCCGCCGCCGCAGTCACCGCCCTCAAGGTGTCCTTCGCGCAAGACGCGGCCTATCCGACGCACGCCATCACCGTCATCAATCCGTTTCCGCCCGGCGGCGCGGTCGATGTCGTCATGCGTCCGCTCGCCGCGGTGGTCGAGCCGATGGTACAGAAGCCGGTGGTGATCGAGACCAAGGCCGGCGCCGCCGGCCAGGTCGGCGCGCAGTTCGTCGCCAACGCTAAGCCGGACGGCTATACGCTGCTCTCCCATCTGACCTCGATTTCCGGCTTTGCCGAGGTCGACCGGCTGTTCGGCCGGCAGCCGAAATTCACCAATGCCGACTTCATCCCGATCGCGCGCTTCGTGGCCGATCCATGCGTGCTGATCGTCAATGATGAGCAACCCTACAAGACCCTCAAGGAGCTGGTCGACGACGCCAAGCAGCGTCCGAACGAAATCATCTTCAGCTCGTCGGGCCTTTACGGCGCGCTCCACATTCCGACCGCGCTGTTCACCGCGGCGGCGGGCGGGTTGAAACTGCGCCATTTGCCGACCCAGGGCGGCGGGCCGGCATTGACCGCATTCCTCGGCAACAATTCCCAGATGCTGGTGTCCTCGATTTCGGCGAGCCTCTCCCAGATCAAGGCCGGCAAGGCGCGTCCGCTCGCTTTGTTCGGCAGGCAGCGCTCGCCGGCGCTGCCCGATGTGCCGACCATGAAGGAGGCCGGCTACGACATCGAATATTATCTCTGGGTCGGCCTGTTCGCGCCCAAGGGCACGCCGGCGAACGTCATCACCTACCTGCGCGAGGTGGTGGACAAGGCGGCACACGGCGAACAGTTCAGAGCGGCGCTCGCCAATCTCGGCCAGGAGCTCGCGTACATGGACCAGGCGGAATTCGCGGCATTCTGGGAGGCCGATAGCAAGCGCATCGAAGCTGCGATCCGCTCCATCGGCAAAGTCGAGGGGTAGTCGCGCCCGATCACCGATTGCGGAGCGTGCACCCTCGGCGCCCGGCGCTCGCCCTTCCCACGCCAAGACGCTTGGGGGCAAGATGCTTGGGGGCAAGACGCTTGGGGGCAAGACGCTTGGGGACAAGACGCTTGGGGACAAGACGCTTGGGGAAGCGGATGGGGAGATCAGAGCGAGGGGAACGGAGAGAGCGTGATTCTGCGTAGCGACCACATCGCCGGCGGCGTCTTTGTCGCCTTCGGCCTCCTGGTGTTTGCGCTCAGCGGCGATTTGCCGGTCGGGACGCTGTCGTTTCCCGGCGCGGGCATGATGCCGAAGCTCGTCGCCGGGCTCGTGATCTTGTTCGGTCTGCTGCTCATCCTGCGCGCGAACGAGAGCGCACCCTTCGCGACCGTTCGATGGGAGGATCTGCCGCACGCGGCACGGATCGTAGCGATCACCGCCGCCGCCATCGCGCTCTACCAAACGTTGGGCTTCCTCGTCACGATGACGCTGCTGCTATTTGCGCTGACCTTCGGCGCCGAGCGGCGCCATCCGCTTGCCGCCGCCGCCTTCAGCATCGGTGTCGTCGCATTGACCTATCTTTTGTTCGCCGTAGCGCTCAAGACACCGCTCGATCCCGGCATCCTCGGATTCTAGCCATGGGCACGGTGGAGAATCTGCTGCTCGGCTTCTCGGTCGCGCTCCAACCCGACGTGTTGTGGTACGCGTTTCTCGGATGCCTGGTCGGCACCATCGTCGGCGTATTGCCCGGCATCGGACCGCTCTCCGGCATCAGCATTCTTCTGCCCGCGACCTTCGGGCTCGACACCACCAAGTCGGTGGTGATGCTCGCCGGCATTTACTACGGCTCGCAATACGGCGGCTCGACCACTTCGATCTTGATGCGGATTCCGGGCGAAGCCGCCTCGGTCATGACTTGCATCGACGGCTACGCCATGGCGCAAAAAGGGCGCGCGGGCGCGGCCTTGTGCATCGCCGCCGTCGGCTCGTGGATCGCCGGCACGTTCGGGGTGATCATGCTGACAGTGATCGCGCCGCCGCTCGCCTCCTTCGCGTTGCGGTTCGGGCCGCCGGAGTACACCGCGCTGCTCGTGCTCGGCCTCATCTTCCTCGCCTATATGTCGTCGACCTCGCTGCCACGCACGCTGCTGATGGCGTGTTTCGGGCTCCTGCTCGGCACTATCGGCATCGACAACATGACCGGCCACTTCCGCTACTCCTTCGACATCGCCGAGCTCGGCGACGGCATCGGCATCGTCCCGGTCGCAATCGGGCTGTTCGGGCTCGGCGAGATCCTGTCGACGCCGTCGGCAAACGTGATCAGCAAAGTGATCGCGCCCAAGCTGCGCGAGCTGTTGCCGAACCGCCGGGAATGGCGGCAATCGGCCATGCCGATTGCCCGCGGTTCGGTTCTCGGCTTTCTGATCGGGCTCACCCCGGGTTCCGCCCACATCATTTCGAGCTTCCTGTCCTATGCAATCGAGCGGCGCGTCTCCAAGCACCCGGAAGAATTCGGCAAGGGTGCAGTCGCCGGCGTTGCCGGACCCGAATCGGCGAACAACGCGGCATCGACCGGCGCCTTCGTGCCAATGCTGGCGCTCGGCCTTCCTACCGGTCCGATCACCGCCGTGCTGATCGCCGCGCTGATGATCCACGGCGTGCCGCCGGGGCCGACGTTGGTGAACGAGCATCCCAACATCTTTTGGGGTTTCGTCGCGTCGATGTACGTCGGCAATCTGATGTTGCTTGCGCTCAATTTGCCGCTTGTCGGCATCTTCGTGAACGTGCTGCGGATTCCCTACGCCTATCTCTATCCGCTGGTGATCATGTTTTGCATCATCGGCGTTTACGAGGTCAGCCATTCGATCGTCGATGTGTGGATCATGCTGATCATGGGAATCATCGGCTACGTCTTGCGCAAGTTCGGCTTCGATCCGGCGCCGCTGGTGCTCGGCCTGGTGATCGCGCCGACCCTCGAGATGTCGCTGCGCCAATCGCTGATCATGTCGAACGGCAACTGGGCGATCTTTCTCCAGCGCCCGATCTCGCTCACGCTGCTCGCCGTATGTGCGGCGCTACTGGCGCTCGCCACGCTGTCGCTGATCCGCAGCCGCAGGGACTGGCGCAGTCGGCTGGCCGAGGCCGAAACCGGCGAAAACCAGTAGCGCGTTCGCGGCGCAACGATCCCGCGCCGGGAAAACCGCCAACGATCACCTCGCGCAGGGACGACTTGCTACCGGATCAATCCGCTTCCTCCGGCCGGCGCGCGCAGCGCCGCGCACGCTCACGCCCACAGGCGCTCGTTCTCGAGCCCGCGGTAAAGGTCGGCGACATGGTCGCCGTAGCCGTTGAAGATGAGCGTCGGCCGGCGTTCATTGCGCCCGATCAGCTCTTCCGTGGCTTGGCTCCAGCGCGGATGCGGCACCTGCGGATTGACGTTGGCCCAGAAGCCGTACTCCGCAGACTGCAACGCCTCCCAATAGCTCTTCGGTCGCTGATCGGTGAAGTTGAAGCGCACGATCGACTTGATCGACTTGAAACCGTATTTCCACGGCACTGCCAAACGCAACGGCGCGCCCTGCACTTTCGACACCGGCTTGCCGTAGGCACCGGTCACCAGAAAGGCGAGTTCGTTGGTCGCCTCGGCGATGGTCAAGCCTTCGACATAGGGCCAGGGATACCAGCTCTGTTTCTGGCCGGGCGCGATCGACGGATCGAGGAAAGTCTCCATCCGCACGTATTTCGCCGACGACAGCGGCTTGGCCAGCTCGACGAGCTTGGCGAGGGGAAAGCCGCTCCACGGAATGGCCATCGACCACGCCTCGACGCAACGGTGGCGATAGAGCCGCTCCTCCAGCGGCATCTTGCGGATGAGATCGTCGATGCCGATCTCCTGCGCGGTCTCCACCATGCCGTCGATCTTGATCGTCCACGGTCGCAGCTTGAGCGCCTGCGCCGCCTTGGCGACGCTCTTGCTCGACCCGAACTCGTAGAAATTGTTGTAGCTGGTATTGATCTTCTCGTCGGTGACCGGCCGATCAAGCGTGTATTTTTCATTACGGCTGGCCGGATAGAGATCCTTGGTCGGGTCCGGCAGGTCGCTGATGCGCTGGGCGAGCGCCATTTTGGGCGACAGCGACAACGCGGCTGCGCCGGTCGCCGCCAGCAAGGCGCGGCGGTTCAAGACGAGGTGCTCGGGCGTCGCGAAGCGTTCGGGAATCTCCCATCCGCGGCGGCGAATGACGTGCATGGTCGTCCTCCGGATCCGAGCCGTTGTTCGATACGCCGGCGGGCCATCACGGGCAAGTCACGACTGCGGCAGCGCCGGGTGATTGGCCGGGTCAGATCAAGCCACGCAAGGCCAGATGTGCGCCGAGCAGGAGCGAGCCGACGAAGAAGCAGACCCGGAAAGTCTCCGAGCGTGTACGCGCGCGCAGCCATTGGCCCAGCACCATGCCGAGGAGTGCCGGCGCGAGCGCGGCGACCGAAGCGCCGGCGATCGAGATTTGCAGGGCGCCGTCCTGCACCAGGGTCGTCGCCAACGCCACCGTTGCGACCGTGAACGACAGGCCGAGCGC
>JAFAHL010000296.1 GCA_019237215.1 Hyphomicrobiales bacterium
AAGGGACCAGGCCAATGATCGACCTCTACTATTGGACCACGCCGAACGGCCACAAGATCACGATCTTCCTCGAGGAGACCGGGCTGCCCTACAACCTCATGCCGGTGAACATCGGCAAGGGCGAGCAGTTCAAGGCGGAATTCCTCGCCGTCTCCCCGAACAACCGCATCCCCGCGCTGATCGATCGCGCGCCGGCCGGCGGCGGCAAGCCGATCGCGGTGTTCGAATCCGGCGCCATGCTGCTCTATCTCGCCGAGAAGACGGGGCAGTTCCTGTCGCGCGATCCGCGCGCGCGCATCGACGCCATCCAGTGGCTGTTCTGGCAGATGGGCAATCTCGGCCCCATGGCCGGTCAGAACAATCATTTCAGCAACTACGCGGTGGAGAAGATTCCCTACGCCATGGACCGCTACCGCAACGAGGTCAACCGGCTCTACGGCGTGCTCAACAAGCGCCTCGCCGATCGCGCCTTCGTTGCCGGCGACTATTCGATCGCGGACATGGCGATCTATCCCTGGATCGTGCCGCACGAGCGCCAGGGCCAGAACATCGCCGACTTCCCGCACCTCAAGCGCTGGCTCGAAACGGTGCGCGCGCGGCCGGCGGTGGAGCGCGCCTACGAGAAGGCGAAGGCGGTCAACCCGAACATGGGCGGTATCCGCACCGCGGAGGAGCGCGCGATCCTGTTCGGGCAGACCGCGGCGTCGGTCGACCGCGCCGCCGCGCAGGCGCGATAAGTCTCAGACCTGCCCCGAGTCATGAGGTCCTGGCGCACCTAGGTCTTCTTCAGCGACGCCTCTGCCCGGTCGAGGAAGGAATAGTCGAGATACTTGCCGATCCAGCTGTCGACATCCGCGACGAGGTCCGAAGGTATCTTGCCCTGCTTGGCGATGACCTTCAGCAGGATGCGGGTTGAAGGCATATCGAGCCGTGGATCGGTCAGCTTGACCGAGCCCAGCGCGTTTACGACGACGGGCTGCGCTTTGGTGTCGTTCATCTTCTTGGCTATCAATTCGGCGACCTTCTCCTTGGAATTCGCCTTGATGAAGTCGATCCCGCGCAATGTCGCCCGCACGAAGCGAACGATCAGATCGGGGTCGTCCTTGGCAATCTTCGGCTGAAAGACGAGGCCGAGGCTCTCCATGTTCGGAATCGGGGGCAGCTGCGCGATATAGTGCAGCGCCGGGTTGAGCGCGATCGTTGCCGCCGAGGCCGGCTCCCAGCCGATGAACGCCTCGATCTCGTCCTTCTCGATCATCACCGCAAAATCGGTGATCTTCGCGAATACGTGCTGCAGCTTGATCTGCTGCGTCTCCTCGACATAGCCGAGCACGGCGTCGTGGACCGTTCCGATGCCCGGCGATCCGACCTTCTTGCCGTCGAGCTCCTTGTAGGACGTGTATTTCTTCGGGCCCACCAAGGGCGCATTGTACTTGGTCAGCGACATGATCAGCTTGAACTCGCCGCCGCGGGCTGCGAACTGCATGAACGGAACGATCGCCGCCATGACCGCATCGATAGACTGGTTGGGAAAATCCAGCATCGCCGCGGGACCGTTTGCGTAGGTGTGCCGCTCGATCTTGATGCCCTCGGCCTCGAAATATCCCAGCGCCTCGGCGATCCACACCGCCGCGTAATCGACTTCCGCTCCCGGCTGATCGGCGAGCCGCACGATCTTCACGGCCGGCGCAGCCGGGGCACGCGTGGGCAAGATGCCGCCTGCCGCGAGCGCGGCTGTTGCGAGCGCCTGTTTCGAGAACAATCTTCGCGTCTGCATGATCTTCTCCCTTGGGCATGAGGAGTCAGCCCATCATGGGCTGACTCCTGGTGCCGTGTCGTTTCGCGGCGCCCTGGCGTGCAAAGACTGCATGATCTCGGCGCAGGTTGCGCGGATGCGGGTGAATTCCGGCGACAACGGGTGGCGCGGCCGCGCCAGCGGAACGTTGATCTCAGCGACGATGCGCGCCGGCTTGGCGGAGAGCACGACGACGCGATCGCCGAGAAATACGGCCTCCTCGAGATTGTGCGTCACGAATACCACGGTCCGGCGGCGATGCTCCCAGGTGTGCAGCACCTCGCGCTGCATGCGCTCGCGTGTCGGCTGATCGAGGCTGACGAACGGCTCATCCATGAGAATGAGATCGGCGTCGATGGCGAAGGCGCGCGCGATCGCCACCCGCTGCTTCATCCCGCCGGAGATCTGGTGCGGGTAATAGGTTTCATAGCCGCGCAATCCGACGATCTCGATGATCTCGTCGACCTTGCGGCGGATCTCGGCCGGCGCGACCTTCTTGATCCGCAACCCGGTCGCCACGTTGTCCCAGACGTTGAGCCATGGAAGGGTTGACGGCTCCTGGAACACGAACGAGATGCGGTCGCGCTTCGGATCGACCGGCTGGCCGTCGATCAGAACCTGTCCTTCCGAAGGCCGCAGAATGCCGGCGAGGATGTCCAACAGCGTGGTCTTGCCGCATCCCGACGGGCCCGAGACACAGAGAAATTCGTTTTCAGTCACGGAGAAGCGCAGCTCCTGGTGAACGACCAGCGGGCCGTAGCGATGCGATACGTCGACCTCCACCTTGGGGCAGGCCGGCGCCGCGCGCGCTCCGAGGCTTGCGGCGCCGCTCACAGCGTCACCTGCCAACGCCAACGGAACAGAAGCTTCTCGACCAGCAGCAGAACCTCGTTCATGAGAAAGCCCAGCGCGCCGATCAGAACCATTCCGACGATCACCTGCGGCACCTGAACGAGCTCGGCGTAATTGCTCATCATCCGTCCAAGCCCGAGCGAAATCCCGCCCGCGAGCTCCGCCGCCACGATCGTCAGCCACGCGGCGCCGAGGCCGACGCGCATGCCCCCGAGAATATCAGGAAGAACGGTTGGCACCACGATGTGCGCCAGGATCCAGCCTTTGCTCGCGCCGAAGACGAGCGCCACCTTGCGGTGAATGAGCTCGACCCGGCGCACGCCGACCAGGGCCGCCGTGAACACGGGAAAGAAGGCGCCAAGAAAGATCAGGAAAGCGAACCGGGTCATGCCGGAGAAGAAGATGATGGCGAGCGGGATCCACGCGATCGGCGGAATGAACCGAAACGGCTCGAGCACGACCCGGGTGTTGGCGTACACGCGCTCGTAGAGCCCCATCAGAAGGCCGAGCGGCACGCCGAGCACGACGGCGATGCCGAAGCCGACAAGCACCCGCTCCACGCTCGCAACGCTGTGCTCCCACAGCGTGCGACCGCCGGTGTCGCCGTTGACGGCAAGATCGAGGAACGCGCGCGCGATCGCTACAGGGCCGGGCAGGAACCGCGAATTCACGGCCAGCGTCAGCAATTGCCACGCGACCAGCGCGGCGCACAGGACCGCGGCATTCCACAGCACCGAGCTGATCGCAGGGGCGAGCCGCGCGGGTCGCTTGTCTCCGCCGCCCTTGGCCTTGACTGAGCCGCCGTTCATGGCCCAGCCCGCGTCACGGCTTGCGCCGCCCTGAAGGTCTCGCGGGCGGCCGCACCGCCCAAGCGCCCCGTCGGCGGCCCGGGGGATCCTCGATATGCAACATCACGGCTCTCCCGTTCAACGTCAGCTCGCAGCCATGCTGAGATAGACGCGGCTGATCCGCCGCGCAGCCAATTCCCGAATGAGCCGCACCAGCGGCTTCTCGAACACGTACTCGGTCACCATCGGACCGGCGGCAAGCATGTCGTCGACCTGCCGGCCGGCATACATCGAGCGCAGGGCGAGCTCGTCATCGCTCGCGTTTGGGTATTGCTTGCGCAGCCTCACAAGCCCCGGCTCGAGCGGCTCGGGCTTCAGCGGAATGCGCGACGAGCCGTTTTGCACGATTCGATCGAGGACGTCGGCATCGACCGGGGCCAGCAGCTTGCCGTAGTAGCCGAGCGCGTATTTCTTGACCTCGTCCGGCACGTGCCGATAGCGCTCGCCGTGCACGACGTTTAGCACGGCCTGGATGCCAACGAACTGCGCGAACGGCGTGATCATGATCGGATAACCGAGCTCCCGGCGCACGCGCGCGCATTCCTCGAGCAACTCTTGGAACTTGTGCGAGAGGCCGAGCTCCGCGAGCTGGACGCGAAAATTGCTGAGCATGCCGCCCGGGATCTGGTGCTCGTAGTGGAACGTGTCGTATTCGAGGACCTGCCCAAGCGGCTTGCCTTCCTGTTCGGCAATGCGCCGAAAATGCTCGCCGACCTGCTCTACCAGGGCGTCGTCGACATCGACCCGGTACCCGAGCGCGCGCAGGTTCTTGGCCATCGACTGGATCGACGGCTGTGCCGCGCCATTGGCCAGCGGCGCGATCGAGGTGTGGATGCAGTCGGCGCCCGCCTTGATCCCTTCGAGATAAACGAGCGGGGCGACACCGGTCAGGCAATGGCTGTGCAATTCGAACCTTCGGTTGCCGATCACCTTTCGGACCGCAGGCACGAGGGTCCGGATGCGGTCAACCGTCAAAAGCCCGCCGGCATCCTTCAGCCAGATCGCGTCAACATTGCCGCGCTCCACCAGTTCCCTCGCCGTCTTGACGTAGAGTTCGTCTGTGTGAACCGGCGACAGGCAGTATGAGAGTGCGCCGAAGGTACGAACCCCGAGGCCGCGCGCGACCTTCAACGCGGCCAGCATGTTGTCGACGTCGTTCAATCCGTCGAACGACCCGATTTCGGTGATTCCGTTCGCGACCAGCCGCTCGACCCATAAGGCGACGATGTCATCCGGCACGAAATCGAAGCTGACGATATTTTTCGAGCGTAGGAACGAGCTCAGCGGCGTGCGCCTGACGCGCTGGCGCATGAGCCGCACGCGCTGCCACGGATCTTCCTTGAGAAACCTTACGCAAACGTCGAACTGGATCGCCGCGATGACTTCGATGCGCGCGAAGCCGATGCGGTCCAGCAGCGGCGCGATCGGCAGCATGTGCGCGGTGGTCATCCGCGTCGCCCACAGGCATTGATGCGCATCCCGCAGGGTCTGATCGACGACCGCGATGGTGCGCGCAGGTTCCGCGCTCGGCCGTTCAGCCGAAGAGTCGGTCATGCGGAGTGTTCCCGATTGCCCGGCGGCCCGGTCGACGTGAGCACGGCTCCGGCAACGCAGCACGATGCCCGCCCGACGAGCCCACGCCTTCGGTGATGATCATACCGGCCGTGCTCATGCCGACACTGTCGCCGTCACGCGGGTCTCGGCGGCCATTTCGTCGACCCAGCGCGTATGAACGCGCGCGGCACGAAAATCGTCGCTCCGTAGCACGTCGAGATGAAACGGGATCGTGGTCGGCACGCCGGCCACCTTGAACGCGGCGAGCGCCTCGACCATCCGGCCAATGGCGGCGGCGCGGCTCGCGCCGCGTACGATCACCTTCGCCAGCAGCGAGTCATAGAACGGCGGAACCCGGCAGCCGGCATAGCAGTGGCTGTCGACGCGCACATCATCCCCCGCCGGCGGAGCCCAGATTTCGAGCTGCCCCGGGCAAGGCATGAACTTGCGCCTTGGGTCTTCGGCATTGATGCGACATTCGATCGCGTGACCGTCGATCCGGACGTCCTCCTGCGTGAACGAGACCGGCTCGCCGCCGGCAATGCGGATCTGCTCGGCCACCAGATCGTGCCCAGTCACCATTTCAGTGACGGGATGCTCGACCTGAATACGGGTGTTCATCTCGAGAAAATAGGCCTCGCGACACTCCTCATCGAAGACAAATTCCACGGTTCCGGCCGACCGATAGTTCGCGTGACGCGCTAGCCGCAGCGCTGCCTCGCATAGACGGCGCCGCAGATCGCCGTCGATCGCCGGCGAGGGCGCCTCTTCGATCAGCTTCTGATGCCGGCGCTGGGTCGAGCAGTCACGCTCGCCGAGATGCAAGACATTGCCGTGCGCGTCGCCGATGATCTGGATCTCGATGTGACGTGCGCGGGTGATGAATCGCTCCATGTACAAGGTGCCGTCGCCGAACGCCGCCTTGGCCTCCGCTGCAGCGGACTCCAGCGCTTCCCCGATCTCGCGCGCGCTCCGGACGAGCCGCATGCCGCGGCCTCCCCCTCCCGCGCTCGCCTTGAGCATGACCGGATATCCGATGCGGTCCGCAGCCCGGCGCGCACCCGCCAGATCCTGGATATGGTCCGATCCCGGAACGCGCGGGACCCCGGCCTGCTCGGCGAGCTTGAGCGCCGTGATTTTGTCACCCATCGCTTCGATCGATTCAGGCGAGGGTCCGACGAAAACGAGACCAGCCTCTGCGCACAGCCGTGCGAACGCGGCCCGTTCGGAAAGAAATCCGTATCCGGGATGGATCGCCTCGCAACCTGTCCCCACCGCGGCGGCGACCACCGCTTGCGCCTTCAGATAGCTTTCCGCGGCCGGCGCCGGGCCGATGCATACCGCAGAGGTCGCAAGCCGCGCCGCCAACGTGTCGCGGTCCGCATCGGAAACGGCGACGACGCTCTCGATCCCCAGGCGCTCGCAGGCGCGCACGATGCGCACGGCGATCTCGCCGCGATTTGCCACGAACAGGCGCTTGAATGGCGGCATGGGCTGACGCTGGTTCTAGGCCACCGTCGAGATAACGATCAGCACTTGGTTGTATTCAACAAGCTTTGCGTTTTCGACGAGGATCTGCGTCACCACCCCGTCGACCCCGGCTTTGATCGAGTTGAACAGCTTCATGACCTCGATCAGGCAGACCGTGTCGTCGGCGCGCACGCGCTGGCCCACCTCGACGAAGGATGGAGCGCCGGGCGACGGCGCGCGGTAGAACGTGCCAAGCATCGGCGCCATTACCGCGGCCTCGCCTTCGCCGAGCATGGGCTCGGCGCGTCGCGGGGGCCGCGCGGCCTGCGAGGGCGCCAGGGATTGCGGCGCCGTCGCCAAAGGTGGCGTGGCCCGCACCGATGACTCGGTCTCGCGGCCGCGCTGGACGCACAGATGAAAGCCGCCGTAGACGACTTCGATCTGGTCGAGATGCGTTGCACCGTCGATGATCTCAAGAATCTTTTTGACGTCGTCGTGGGTGAGCTCCATGGCGCGCTAGTCGGCACAGCTCGCGATCATTCCGAGTGGCGGAACGCGGCGAGTGCCGACCCGTCGGAGTGGGGCGGGGACATGGATCGCGGTGGCGGTGCTGGCCGTCAACGCTGTCTCCTTGCCGGCGTGCGTGCCCTGCCGCGGGCGTTGGGAAGGTGCCAGCCGTACTCAGCCGAGATCGCATCAGCGCAGCTTCGCAGCTCGGGCAAGTGTTGACGCGCCTTCGCCAGCGAGAAGCTGATCGCGGGAGCCATCAGCGCTAGGCCGGCGACCGCGTCGCCTGCGCCGTTGCGCACGGGCACGGCAAGGCAGCACACCCCGGGCAGGAACTCCTGGTTGTCTTCGGAATAGCCGCGGCGGCGGATGGTCTCGAATTCGCGCTCCAGGCCCTTGGCGCTGGTGATCGTCGACTTCGTCAGCGCCTTGAATGGCGCCGATTTGAGAAAGCGCTCGCGGATCGCCTCCGGAGCGAATGCCATCAGCAGCTTTCCGCTGGCGCTACAGTGAGCCGGCACCGGTGTTTCCGCCGTCAGATCGACGCGAATGACGGAGACAGACTCGACCCATTCCACCAGCGTGGGCTTGCCGGATTTCAGGATTGCGAAGTTGACGCGCGCGCCGACCCGCTCGGCGAGTTCCTGCATCAGAAACCTGCGGGTGTTCGCCCGTGCGCCGTTGCGCAAGGCCACCAGTGCCACGTCTTCGAGCCCGGCGCCAACCGAATAGCGCGATGTCAGCGGGTCCTTCTGCACGAACCCGGCACGCTCGAGCATGCCGGCGAGCCGATGGCTCGTTGGTTTCGGCAGACCCAGGGCGCGAGTCATCTCGGCAAGCGCCACCGGTTCGCCGCTGTGCGCGACGTATGCGAGCAGCCGGAGCGCCTTGAGTACCGGCGAGCTCTCGTTCTCGCACGACCAATCGCCCCTCGCCCGGGCGCCGAGAAGCCCGAGGGCCGCGCGGTTTCCTCCCTGCAGATAGTTTTTCGACTGTTCCATTGAGTGGAACGTTTCGTACCGGCAAGCATCGAGGCTATCGACCGGCGTTGCGCATTGTCAAGCTGCGCGGCGATGTCGCCCGCGTGTGGCGCAAATTCCGCCCGCCTTCGCGCTCACGGTCGTCGATCCGGCGAATTGCGGGATCGGCGGATTCGGCGGCTATGCGGTCATCGACCTGGGCGGCAGATCGCGTCCGCTGGCGCTTTCCTCGCACTCATGCTTACGCCAGGTGCGGAATCTTCGGCCGTTCGCCGCGCGCCTTGCCGGTGATCGGCGGCCGCGGCAGCTTGGCGCGGCCTGCCTCCATGACGAACGTGTGCTCGAGCGAATACCACGGTCCCTTGACGTCGGGTGCCGGCGCTTTCTCGTTGTCGTGGCGCACGTAATCGCCGATGAGGTGGCGCGTGACGCCGAACTGCACGTCGGTGTCGATGAACTTGTCGTCGGGGACGTAGAGCTGCGAGATCAGCGTTTTGTAGCCGTCCTTGCTGGCGAGGAAATGAAGATGCGCTGGCCGCATGTTGTGCCGGCCCTGCGCGCGCAAGAGGTCCCCCGTCGGTCCGTCGATCGGGATCGGGTAGCCCGCGGGCTTCACGCTGCGAAAACTGATATGGCCGTCGGCGTCGGTGAAGAATTTGCCGCGCAGGTTCATGTCGGCCTGCACAGGATCCTGGTTCTCGTAGAAGCCTTCGGGCGAGGAGTGCCAGACGTCGACCTCCGCGCCCACGACCGGATCGCCCTTGGCGTCGCGGAAGAAGGCGTCGACGAACAGCGCCGGTCCCGGCGTGGGCGAGCGCACGATCGAACCGCCGTTCTCGACCCGCGGCGAGTGCATGCGCCAGAACGGGCCGAGCAGGTTGGCGGAGGTTTCGGTCGCGCCGCCCTCGCCGTTGTTGAGGAGGCAGATCAAGGTGGAGAAGCCGAGCGAGCCCGACATCAGCACCGCCTCGTTATGGGTCGCGTTGCTGTGCCGGCCGAGCGCCAGGATGTAGCCGACCGCGGCCTGGAACTCCTCCTCGGTCAGCTTCACCTCGCGCGCGAAGGCGTGCAGGTGGCGGATGAACGCCCCCATGACCTCCTTGAAGCGGCCCTCGGGCGCGCGGTCGAGCTCGGCCAGCACCGCCTTGGTGACGTCGTCGAGAGTGTTGATGATCATGGGAAGCGCCCGGCAGATGTTCGTAGGGGCGGGTCTTGTGCCCGCCCCCTGT
>JAFAHL010000593.1 GCA_019237215.1 Hyphomicrobiales bacterium
CACATGACGACGTCACCCTTGCGCCAGCTGTGCACGTAGCTGAGCCCGGGCGCGGTCGCCGCATCCATCAGCTCGCCGAGCAGCTTCTGCCCCGTCGCTTGCTCCATGCCCTCGATCGCGTAGGCGTGCGAGGCAATGTAGAGCGCGATGCGGCCGTTCACCGGATTCTTCCACGCCATGCGCCAGCATTGCGGCGGCAACGCCGCGCGCTCCTCGGCGCTCGCGAGGTCGGACGCGATTTTGCCGCGCGAATGGGCATAGTCGTGCCAGGCGAAGGAGTTCTCGAGCTGCTTGCGCAACGCCGCATCGAGCCGCTCCCAGGCGAGGCGGGTCGAGACGTATTCGGTCTCGCCGCCCCGCGCGGGGATGACGCGCGCGGAGAGCACGGAGGCGAGCGCGGGCACGCGCTTGAAGGTGCTATCGGTGTGCCAGAGCTGGTTCGCCTTGTTGCGTAGCGCCAGCCGATGATCCGCCGGCACGACGTTGCCACTGTCGTCGATGGTGCTCAGGATCACGAGGTTCGTGCCGGCGCCCAGCGAGCCGACCTTGGTGATCTCGAGCGGCCCGAATCGGCGCGAGAAGGCGAGCTGCGCCTCGTCGGTCACCTCCTGGCCGCGAAAGATAATGACCGAATGCTGCTCGAGCGCCGCGCGCGCCTCTTTGTAGGCGGCGTCGTCCGCCGCGATCTCGGCAAGCGTGACGCCACGCAGCTCGGCGGCGAAGCCCGGACCTAGCGGGACGATCTCCATCGGCAATCCCTCCGTTGCTTCGATTGCTCAACTTCCCACAAGATCGTCCTGCCCGCAAGGAAGCGCGGGCGCGCGCGCATCAATGCCGTTTGCAACGGCGTCGCATGTGGGTAGCATTTCCGCATGCATTTCGGGGGCCCCCATGCTCGGGCCATGCGACCTCGTCGGTCCGATGTCCTCGTTCGTCATTGGCGCGGTTTGAATGAGCGCACCAAGTCCAAAGAACGTTCTCGCCGGGCTGCTGCGCGCAGCCGGCCAGGCGGATGCAACCGCGGGCGCGATCGAACTCCCGGAGACTGCGCCGGTGCTGCCCTCCTCGTTCGCGGTCGACGCCGCGGCGCAAGCGACCATCGCCGCCGCGGCGCTGGCAGCCAATGAGCTCTGGCGGCTGCGCACCGGTCGCCGCCAGGGTGTCAGCGTCGACATGCGCAGCGCCGCGATCGAATTCCGCAGCGAACGCTACTTGCGCGTCGATGGAAAGCCGCCGGCCGAATATCACGACCCGATCGCGGGACTCTATCGCTGCGGCGACGGGCGTTGGGTGCGGCTTCATACCAATTTGCCCCATCATCGCGACGGGGTGCTCGCCCTGCTCGGCTGCAGCCATGACCGAGCGGCCGTCCAGCGCGCCCTCGATCAATGGCGCGGCGAGGCGCTCGAGACTGCCGCCGCCGACGCCGGCCTGGTGGTGACCGCGTGCCGGTCGTTCGCCGAGTGGGACGCGCATCCGCAGGGCCGCGCGATCGCGCGCCTGCCGCCCTTCACCATCGATCAGATCGGCGATGCACCGGTAGAGCCCATGGGCGCGGCCGAGCGCCCGCTCGCGGGCGTCAAGGTGCTCGACCTGACGCGCATCATTGCCGGTCCGGTGTGCGGCCGCACGCTCGCGGCACACGGAGCCGACGTGTTGCTGATCACCGCGTCGCACCTGCCGTCGATGCAGCCGCTCGTCGTCGACACCGGACGGGGAAAATTGTCGACGTCGATCGATCTGCGCCAGAGCAGCGGGCGCGAGACGCTTGCCGCGCTGCTGCGCGCAGCCGACGTTTTCGTGCAGGGTTATCGGCCCGGCGCCATCGCGGCGTTCGGCTTCGGCCCGCAAGAGGTGGCGCACATGCGGCCCGGCATCGTCTACGTGTCGCTCTGCGCCTACGGCCACGAAGGCCCATGGGCGCCTCGACGCGGGTTCGATTCGCTGGTGCAGACGGCGAGCGGCTTTAATGCCGCCGAAGCGGAAGCTTTCGGCGCAAGCGAGCCGAAACCTCTGCCGGCGCAGGTGCTCGACCACGCCACGGGTTACCTGATGGCGTTCGCCGCCATCTCGGCGCTGGTGCGACGCGCCGAGCGCGGCGGGAGCTGGCACGTTCGCACCTCGCTGGCGCAAACCGGCTACTGGTTTCGCCAACTCGGACGCGCCGATGGCTTGACGTGTCGCGACCCCGGCTTCGATGACGTGCGCGACCGCTTGGAAGACACGCCCTCCGGCTTCGGCACGCTCACGGCCGTGCGCCACGCGGCCGTCATGACCGAAACGCCGCCGCGCTGGGTCCGCCCAGCGGTTCCACTCGGCACCCATGCGCCGGCGTGGCCGTAGTTGGCCGGTTGAGGCTTACCTCGGTTGTCTCTGCCACCTCTGACCCAGGCCTGCGTGCGGATGCACAGGGCTGCATTATTTCTTGCCGTGTGAAGTAGCTCACTCATCGCTCGAAATTTCCCCCGCTAAGCTTCGAGATAGCGAAAGTGCGCTCTGGTGCCAGGAGGCAGACATGGCACATGATAGCCTTGCATTCAGGTTCGCGGTGGTCCTTGCGTTGGCGGTGGTCATCCTGGTGATCATGACGTTGGCTGCGCCACCGCCTCCTGCAAATGGTACGGCTGCGCCGATCCCGTCAGGCGAGCCGATTTACCGGGCTCAATATTTGAATTTGTACTAAGAGCCCCGGTGCTCGGCGTTCCGTACTCCCAAACGTCGACCAGGATGCTACCCGCTTGGTGATCGCCGCCTTTGCTGCGGTGCGCGGCGCCGAACTGCTATACTTGCGACGGGTGCGAACGGGAAAACCG
>JAFAHL010000129.1 GCA_019237215.1 Hyphomicrobiales bacterium
AAGCCGGAAGCCTTCATCTCCTCGATGAACTCGCGCACATACCGCACGCCGGCCTCGCGGCCTTTGGGCGTGCCCATGGCTTGCTCGATGACCATAAAGCGGCCCGGGATCACGCGCGTATCCGGGTGCTCTTTCGCGAATGCCACGATCGGCTGCTTCACCCCGGCCGCGGCTTCGAGCCGATCCTTGCGGAACAGCGCAAGCGCTTCCGGTCCGCTCGATTCCCGCACCAGCTTTGCATGCTTGAGCGCGCGAGTGAGATAAAGATCGTAGGCGCTGGCGCGCGCCACGGCGACGCGCACGCCGTCGCGGTCGACGTCCTCGACGGCCTTGAGCGGGGAGTCCATCGGCACGACGTAGGCGCCCTCGATCACGACATAGGGCGCGGTGAAGTCGATGCCCGCGGCGCGCACCGGGTCGATCGCCAGAAATGCGATGTCCCAGGCGCCCTTCTGCAGCGCGTCAAACACCTTGCCGGCGGCATCGAAGCTGACGAATTCGATCGGGATGGCGAGGCGCTTGGCGAGTTCGCGCGCAAGCTCCGCCGAGACCCCGCGCGGCTCTCCGGTCGCTGGGTCCTTCTGCGCCAGCACGCTATTGCCGAAGTTGATCGCCGCGCGCAGTTTACCGCTCGGCGCGAGCTCGGTGACGACGTTACGTGGAACATTCTCGGCCATGGCGTCAGATACGTGAAACGAGAGGAGGGATGACAGGAAGGCGAGCGTTGCGAGCGCCTTGATCATGGAGGGGATCCTCGGACGCAACCCACTCGGGCAGACTATCTGAGCTTGCTCGCA
Organism: Hyphomicrobiales bacterium; assembly: GCA_019237215.1. GTDB lineage: Bacteria > Pseudomonadota > Alphaproteobacteria > Rhizobiales > Xanthobacteraceae > VAZQ01. The sequence goes on from JAFAHL010000129.1 coordinate 798, forward strand.
TTGCAAGGCCGCTCGGCTTCGCCCGCGTCCGGCGCGAGTTGACGCCGAACGCCCCATCGGCGAAGCCATACCGCGTCGATTTAACGAGAGCGAGCACAGGGAGAGGAAAGCGATGCCGAAGATCACCAGGATCAACCCCGAGGGCATCTCGAAGCCGTTTTCAAATTACTCGCATGTGGTGACGGCCGAGGGCGCGCAGAAGCTCGTATTCTGTGCCGGCCAGGTCGGGGCGGACGTGGACGGCAAGGTGCTGCCGCCCGACGATTTCGACGCCCAGGCCAAGATGGTGATGGCGAACCTGACCAAGGCGCTCGCGGCCGGCGGCGCCAAAATCTCCGATGTCACCAAGATCACGATTTATATCTGCAACCCGCACGACGTGCCGAAGGCGCGCGGCATCCTGCACACTTATTTCGCCGGGCAGCCGCCGGCCAGCACGCTGTGCATTCTACGCGGGCTCGCCAATCCCAATTTCCTGCTGGAGATCGAAGCGATCGCCGCGGTGTGATTCCGAGGCCGTTGCCGTCACTGTCGAGCCTGCCCGGGTTGCCGCGCCATTATTGCCGAACTCGGGCTGGCTCGAATCCGCTGCGTCCAATTCCGCCTGGCTCATTCCATATTATTGCCTCACAAGTTCCATCCGTTGGTCGAAACTGGCGCTCACAACATGCGCGTGGGAAATAGCAAGGGGGATTGGGGATGTATCTCTTGGCCATTTTCCGAGCCATTACAGCCGCCTTGACGCACCGCCGCTATCGACCGGAGCTGCACTACATGCGCGGCCCGGGACCGAAGTGGTACGAGCGTCACGGCCGATAGTCCTGTTCGCGCAAGCCTCGGTCGGCTTCGTCCGTGCCGGTCTCAACGACGACGCGGGCGCGATAGGCAGTTGACTCCAAAACAATCTTGCCGGCGCACGCCGCGCCCGCAGATCGGGCGGTCCGAGAAATAATTTGCATGACGTGGGCGAAAGGCTCATTTTTCGCTGCCGACGATCGCTTGCCGGTCCGGCGGGGAGTTGTCATGCCTCACATTCGATCGCGCGCATTCGGCCCAAGCGTTAGCGTCGCAAGCCTTTGCATGAGCGTTTGCATCGCCGCGGCGCTGCTCGCCGTCGACGCGTCCGCCGCGCATGCCGGCAAGATCAAGATGGTGTTCCCCGGACCGGTCACAACGTTCTCGCTGCCTTATCTCGTGGCGCAGAAGAAAGGCTGGCTGGGCGATCTCGAGGTCGAGGATGTGCATGTCACCGGCGATGCCAACGCCATGCGCGTGCTGCTTTCCGGCAACGCCGATATCGGCCTCATCGGCACGCTCAACGTGCTGGCGTCGATCAATGCCGGCGCCAGCATCCGCGCCGTGCATTCCTGGCAGCCGATCGGCGACTACAGCCTCGTGCTGGCGACGGGCAAGGGGAGCAAGCTTGCGGATGTCGCCGGCAAGACCTTCGCATCGTCCGGTCCCGGCGGCCTGCCCGATCAGCTTCCGCGGCTCATCATGCGCAAGCACGGCATCGACGAAACCACGGCGCGTTTCGTCCAGGTGGGCGGCCACGCCGCCCGCCTCCAGGCCGTGATCGGCGGCCGCGCCGATGCGACGCTAGTCAACACCGTCACCGCGCTCAAAGGCGTAAAGGACAGCAAGGTGACGGTGGTGGCGAGACTGTCGGCGGAATTCCCGGGCCTCGGTTACGTCTGGAACGTCGTGCGCACCGAAGCGCTCGCGAAGCCTGAGCTTGCCGTCGCCTTCCAGACCATGACCGACATCGGCATCCGCGGATCGCGCTTCATCATGGCCAATCCCGACGAGGCAGCGGCGATTCTGCACGAGCGGCTCGAGGATCTCGACCTGGCGTTTCTCACGGCGGTGGTGCGCGATCTCAATGGCGAGAATGTCTGGGGGGTGAACGGCGGGCTCGATCCGGCGATCGAGGAATTCACCGCTGACCTCAACGTGAAGCTCGGCAATCTGCCGGTCGCGGCGCCGGCCAAGGACGTTCTCGAGCCGCGCTTCGTCGAGCGCGCGCTCGCGACGGTCGGCAATTACCAGACGAAATAGCCGTGAGATGAAACCGCCGGCGGCCTCCGACGGCATGGTCGTCTACGACGGCGTCAGCAAATTCTTCCCGGTACGTGCGCGGCCCGGCCGCGAGGACAGCGCGGAACTGATGGTGGCGCTCGACCGCATCAACGCGACGGTGCGTAAGGGCGAGCTGATCACGCTGCTGGGCCCGAGCGGATGCGGCAAGACGACCTTGTTGCGGCTCACCGCCGGGCTGATCGTGGCGGATGAGGGGCGCATCACCATCGCAGGCGCGCCGGTGACGGGTCCGCGCAAGGACGCCTGCATGGTGTTCCAGAATTTCGGCCTGCTGCCGTGGCGCACGGTGATGGGCAATGTCGAGTTCCCGCTCGAGATCGATGGCATGGGCGCGGCCGAGCGCCGCGATCGCGCGCGCGATTTCATCGAACTGGTGGGGCTCGGCGCCTTTGCCGAGCACTTTCCCCATGAATTGTCCGGCGGCATGCAGCAGCGGGTCGGCATCGCGCGCGCGCTGATGCGCAAGCCCATTCTCATCTTCATGGACGAGCCCTTCGGCGCGCTCGACGCCCAGACGCGCGAGCAGCTGCAAGAGGACTTCCTCGCGATATGGTCGCGCACCGGAGCGACGGTGGTCTTCGTCACCCACAGCATCGACGAGGCGCTCATCCTCTCCGACCGCATCTTCGTGTTCCACACCGAGCCCGGACGGATCCGCACCGTCGTCGAGTCCCCGGTCGCCGGCGACCGGCTGGGCGGCAACGTCCGCACCCACCCCGATTTCGGAAAATGCCGCGCCGAACTGCGCGAGATGCTCAGGAGCGAGCCATGACCTCGTCACCGGAAATGTCGCCCCGCCGGTCGGTCCCGGCGCCGCAGCTGACATGGGCGCAACGCTTGCGCGAGGTTCTGCTGAGCCCCAACGCCATTCGCACCGCCTCGGTCGCGGTCTTTTTCGTGATCTGGGAATATTACGGCCGCCGCATGGACCCCATCTTCATGGCGCCGCCGAGCGCGATCTTTCGGGCCGCGCTCGAGCTCCTCCGGAACGGCGCGCTCGAGAAGGCGCTCATCCAGACCTTGTGGCCGTTCGCCGTGGGCATGGCGCTCACCGTCGTGATCGGCGTTGCGCTGGGCATCGTCATGGCGCAATGGCGCACGTTGGAATATGTGCTCGACCCCTTCGTCAACGCGCTCTACGCCATCCCGCGCATCGCCCTCATCCCGCTGATCATCCTGTGGGCAGGATTGGAATTCGCCGGTAAGGTCACGATCCTGGTCTCGGTCGCGGTCTTCCCCATTACGGTGAACACCTATTCCGGCATCCGCGACGTGCGCGGCGGGATGCTGGAGATCGGCCGCGCCTATGGCGCCACTGAATGGCAGATTTTCTGGAAGATCATTCTGCCGGCGGCGATCCCCTTCATCATGGCGGGTATCCGCTTAGCGGTCGGCTTGGCGATCATCGGCATCATCGTTGCCGAGTTCTTCACCGCCATCAGCGGGCTCGGCGGCATGATCGTCGAATACGCCAATGTGTTCGCGACCGCGAAGCTGTTCGTGCCGATCATCGTCATCGCGCTCGTGGGCGTGGTGCTGACCGAGCTCGTGATGTGGCTGGAACGCCGCATGTCGCGCTGGCGCCAGCTCGAACGCGAGCGATTCTAGAATTCGCCTGCGGGCTGCGAGTTGGCATTATTCGTTGTTGCTGCCTGCGGTAGCGGCAGCCTTATGGAGGAGTCCGGGTCTTCTGGGCATTTCCGCCTCGGGATAGCTGAGCCATTCGAGATAGGTCGACTGCGTTCGCTCGTCGCGCACGTCGGGTGGGGCGCAGATGAGCAGCAGCAATCCAACGAGAATGGGAAATCGACGCAAGAACGGCAGGCAAGGCAACGTGACCGTTACGGCTGCCGCTGTGGGCGGCCTGCGAGCAGCGCGTAGAGTCGCGCCGGCGTCACCGGATATTCGCTGATGCGCACGTCGAAGGGCGCAAGCGCGTTCTCGATCGCCGAGACGATCGCTCCCGCAGCCGGCACGCAGCCGGATTCGCCGACGCCTTTGACGCCGAGCGGGTTGAGCGGGGAGGGGAATTCGGCGAACGTTACCTCGATCTTCGGCACCTCGGTGGCGCTCGGGATGAGATAGTCGGCGAACGTGGTGGTGAGGGGCTGCGCCGCATCGTCGTAACCCATCCATTCGTAGAGTGCGTTGCCGATCCCGTGCGCGGCGCCGCCGACGACTTGTCCTTCGGCGATCATCGGATTGATGATCCGGCCGCAGTCATTGACCACGACGTAACGCAGGATGCGCACGCCGCAGGTCTCGATATCCACCTCGACCTCGACGGCGTGGCATCCTCCGCCGTAGGTGAGCGCGCTCGGCAGAAAGCTCTGCATGCTTTCGAGCCCCGGCTCGAATTGGCCGGGCATGGCGTAGCCGGGCACGCCCGAGACCGCTTCGGCGACCTCGTGCAGGGTCAGCCCGCTGCCCGGTGCGCCGGCAATTTCGATCCGACCGTCGCGCAGCTCGAGGTCACCCACGCTCACCTCCAACAGGTGGGCGGCAACCTCGAGTGCTTTGTCGCGCACCTTTCCGGCGGCGAGATGCACCGCGGAACCCGCGGTGACGGTTTGACGGCTGGCGAAGCCGCCCTGGCCATAGGGAATGACCGCGGTGTCGCCGGCAATGACGCTGACGGTGTCCGGCGCGATTCCGAACTGCTCGGCGCAAATTTGGGCTAGCGCAGTCTTGATCCCTTGCCCCATGGGCATCGCGCCGGTGTAGACGGAGACGCGTCCCGAGCGGCCGATGCGCACGATGCCGGATTCGAACGGGCCGCGGCCCGTTCCCTTGGCGCCGTTGCCGACGCCGATGCCGAGGTAGCGGCCGCTCGCTCGATTTCGACGCTGACGCTCGGCAAAGCCGGCATAGTCGATCGCGTCGAGAGCGGCGCGCTGATAGCTCGGGAAGTCGCCGCTATCGAGCGTGATCGGCGCGCCGGCGCGGGTCTTGAGCGGAAACACATAGGGCATCTTTTCCGGCGGCACGAGATTGCGCCGGCGAACCTCGGCGCGATCGAGCTGAAGCTCGTCGGCGATGCAGTCGAGCAGGCGTTCCATCGCGAAGGCGCCTTCCGGATAGCCGGCGCCGCGCACCGGCATGGTGGCGACCTTGTTGGTCTCGACGACACGCACGTCGAATTGAAAGGCCGGCAGCATGTAGGGTCCGGGCAGCGCCGTCGACGCGTTGTAAGGAAGGTTGATGCCCTGCGGCGTGTAGGCGCCTTCGTCGTGGATCAGCTGGCCGCGCACGGCGAGCAGGCGGCCGTCGTTGTCGAAGGCGACCTCGAGGTCCCAATACTGGTCGCGCTCCTGGACAGCGGCGAGAAAGTGCTCGCGGCGGTCTTCGATCCACTTGATCGGCCGTCGCAACAGCAGGCACGCTGCGGCAAGCGTCACCTCTTCGGGATACATCACGAATTTGGCGCCGAAGCCGCCGCCGACGTCCGCCGCTACGACGCGAAGCTGGTTTTCGTCGAGGCGCAGCATCTTCATCAAAAAGGCGCGCACCTCATGGGCGAGCTGCGTCGACGACCACAGGGTGAGCCGATCGTCATTGACGTCGTAGGCGGCGACCGCGCCGCGCCCCTCGATCGAGTGCGCGCCGCCGCGATGCTGCTTGAGATTGATGCTGGCGCGATGGGGTGCGCGCGCGAATGCGTCGGCGGCGTCGCCATAGGATTGCTCGAACTCGATCAGGAGATTGCTGGCGCGCGCGCGATGGGCGCACGGCGCTTGCGGTGCGAGCGCTTGCCGGCAGTCTGAGACCGCCGGCAGCGGCGCGTAGTCGACCGCAACGAGGGCCGCGGCGTCCTCGGCGATGTAGCGCGACTGCGCGATCACGACCGCGACGGCCTCCCCGACGAAGGCCACTTCGTCCTTGGCAAGAACGAGCGGGGTAATATCGCTCGGGAGCCGCGCCGTGCGAAATTGCAGCGGCAACCGCTCCTGCGCGAGCAGCGGCGCGAGATCCGAAAACGTGAGCACCGCGTGCACGCCGGCGCACTGCCGCGCGGCGGCGGTATCGATGGCGCGAATCGCGGCGTGGGCGTGCGGGCTGCGCACGAATGCCGCCTCGAGCATGTCAGGGAAGCTGAGATCGGCGACGAAGCGGCCGTTGCCCGTGAGCAACGGGCGGTCTTCAAGCCGCTTGACGGCGCGGCCGACGTATTTGGTTTCGTGCACGCATTGTCCTTGAGATTTGTGTTGACGACCCCGCTTACGCCCGCGACGGCTGCGATCACTGCGCCGCCTTCTTCTGTCGTCCCTTGGCCGACCGCGGTCCCATGGGCTCGGGCTGAAACGGGCCGTCGCGCATGTCGAGATAGCCTTTGAGCCCGTGCTGGCGCTGGGCTTCGAACAGCTTTTCGCGGAACTCGTTGTGGGACGAGTGCGCGAGCGCGCCAAGCGCTCCTTCGAGCAGGAGGCCCGAATAAACTCCGGCTGCTTGCATGCCCATCATGGTGATGGCCTTGTTGAGCCGCACCGACGGCTCCGGCACGAGGCAGATGCGTTTGGCGAGCGCGCGGGCGGTGTCCATGAGTTGATCATGCGCCACCACATCGTTCACCATCCCGATGCGCAGCGCCTCGTGCGCGTCGAAATGGTCCCCGGTGAGCCCCCAACGGTTGGCGGCCTTCCAACCGCACAGCGCGCCGAAGAGAAACGTCGTATTCGAGATGTGGCGGACCTCGGGCTGCGCGAACACTGCCTGATCCGACGCGATGGTGATGTCGGCGGCGAGTTGGTACCAAAACCCTCCGCCCATGGCCCAGCCGTTGACCGCCGCAATGACGGGCTTGCCCAGCCGCCACATATGCGTCCATAGCGCCACGCGGTCGGCGTCGGTGCGCTGCCAGAACTCGATGAAATCGGCGAGCGACTTGCCTTTCGGATCGGAATGCCGGGCGCCGGACTTGTCCGTTGTGCTCTGGTCGTAGCCGGCGCAGAACGCGCGCCCCGCGCCGGTGAGGATGAGCACGCGCACGGCGCGGTCGGCATCCGCCCGGTCGAAGATCCGATGCAGCTCAGCCTCGAGCTCGTGCGTGAGGGCGTTCATGCGCTCGGGGCGATTGAGCGTGATAGTCGCAATGCTCTCCTCGACGCTGTAAAGGATCTCCTGGCTCATCCCATCCTCTCATCGTTGCGGGCGCCCGCGGGGCTGGAGCCCGGCCGAACAATACGCTAGTCCGATCCAAGGTGAAGGCCATTTATGTGGATACGACGATCGCAGCGGGCGGCGCGCGGCAAGCGGGTGACGACATGCTCGTGCTGAAGCGCGCGACCACGAAATGAGAGCGGCTTGATGGCGAGCTTGCCGCCGGCCGCACCCGCTGCGCCTCTCCAAGTCCGCTGCGCTATCCGTCTTTAGCGATTGATGCCGAACCCACGCCCGCGCCGAGCACCATCACCCGTATGACGCGACCGCGCTCACTCGACCTTGATCTTGGCGTCGTTGATGATTTTCTCGTATTTCGCCATCTCCTCGCGGATGTAGGTCGCGAACTCTTCCCCGTCCGACCCGATCGGCTCGAATCCGAGTGCGTTCAGGCGCTGCTTCACGTCCGGCAGCGCTAGCACTTTGGTGATGTGCGCCTGCAGCGTGTTGGAAAGGTCAGCCGGTAGGTTCTTCGGCCCCCAAAATCCGTACCAAGATACGAATGCGAAGCCTTTCACGCCGGACTCCTCCACGGTTGGAATCTCGGGTGCTGCGGCCGCGCGCTTGAGGCTGGTGAGACCGAGCGCCTTGATCTTGCCGCTCTGCGCCAGCGGCAGCGAGGAGAGCATGGGATCGACGAGCAGCTGAATCTGCCCGCTCATGAGATCGGTGAGCGCCGGCGCAGTGCCTTTGTAGGTGATCACCAGGGTGTCGAGGCCGGCGTCGCGCTTGAGCAGCTCGATAGCGAGATGGCCGGCGGAGCCGATGGTGGTGGCGCCGAAGGTGTATTTCTGCGGGTTTTTGCGCACGAGCGCGAAGAAATCTTTCAGATTGTTCGCCGGCACGCTCGGCGTGGTGCTGACGATCAACGGCCCCTCCGCCAAGAGCGTCACCGGCGTGAAATCGCGCACGACGTCGTAGGGAACGCTCTTGTAGAGGAGCGGATTGATCACGTGCACCGAGGCCGACACCAACAAGGTGTAGCCGTCGGGCGCGGCCTTGGCGACGGCGTTGGCGCCGACTATGCCCGACGCGCCGCCGGCGCGATTCTCGACGATGAAGTGTTGGCCCATCGTCTCGTTGAGCTTCTGCGTCAGGATGCGCGCGACGCCATCGACCGATCCGCCGGCCGGAAACGGCACCACCACGGTGACGGTGCGGGAGGGATAATCCTGCGCCGTCGCGGCGGCCGCAAACGGTACCACGAGCGCGATCGCAAGCGCGGACGCAGTCGCAAATCTCATGCAACGATCCTTCCGTGGGTCGGCTCAGTATGTCCCGGGATAGCTGCCTCCGTCGATCAGCAGATTTTGGCCGGTGATGAAACCGGCATGTTGGGAGCACAGAAACGCGCAATAAGCGCCGAGCTCGTCCGGCCGACCGTAGCGGCGGGCTGGGTTCGCCTCGGCGCGCGCGCGCCACAGCTCCTCGAAGGTCTTGCCGGTTGCCTCCAGCATTGCGGCGACGTGGGCGCGCTGTGCGTCGCTGTCGAAGATTCCCGGCAGGAGATTGTTGATGGTGACGTTGCGGGCGACGGTCTGCCGCGCAAGCCCGGCGACGAAACCCACGAGCCCAGAGCGCGCGCCATTCGATAGGCCGAGCTCCAATTGCGCCATCTTCACGCTGCGCGAGACGATATTGATGATGCGGCCGAAGCCGCGCGTCATCATGCCGTCCACCGTGAGTCGCATCATTTCGATCGGCGAGAGCATCATCGCATCGAGCGCAGCGATCCATTCATCCCGCGACCAATCGCGGAAATCGCCGGGAGCCGGGCCGTCGGCATTGTTGAGGAGGATATCGGGCTCTGGACAGGCGGCAAGCGCGGCAGCGCGTCCGGCGCCGGTGGTGATATCGGCGGCAACCGTGGTGACCTTGACACCGGTCGCGGTCGCAATCTCAGCGCCGGTCTCCTCCAGCGCCTCGCGCTTGCGCGCGACGATGGTCACGTCGACCCCTTCCCGAGCGAGCGCGAAGGCGCAGGCGCGTCCCAGACCGCGGCTCGCGCCGCTGAGCAGCGCCTGTCGTCCACGCAGCCCGAGGTCCATGTTCAGCCGGCCGTTACGGCCGAGCCGAGCGACGGCCGAAATCCGCAGCCACAGGTTCGGGATATGGCGATATTCACGCTGCGACGGCCGAAATGGGCCCAGCCTTGTAGCCGTACTGCTTGTCGAGTCCGAGCTCCTGCACGATGCGAACGCCTTTGGCGAGCGCCTCGCCGTCGAGGTTGGTGAGCGGCTTGCGTAGGTCGCCGGCCGGCAGCGAGAGCGCCTTCATCAGCGATTTCACCGCCACCGGATTGATCGCCGAATAGGTGAAGTGCAGCAGCGGTAGAAGCTTGAGATAAGTAGTCTTGAAATTATCCGCCTCAGCGTAGCTCGTCCACGGCGTCGAGATGATCGCGAGCTCGGTCGGCGCGACGTTGCCGGTCATGTTGGCGGTGCCGTGGCCGCCGAGCGACATGGTGGGCACCACCAGCCCGAGATTGGGGCTGTCGCAGCACATCACCGACACCTTGGGCTTGGCGGCCAGCACCTGCGCGACCTGTCCGACGCGGGCGGTCGATTCCTTGTGCACCACGTAGTTCGGATGCTTGAAGATGCGAAGGAGGTGATCCCAATGTAAGTCGCTCTTCACCCGCGGGGGATTGTTGTAGATGCCGAGCGGCAGATCGGTCGCATCCGCGACGTCGAGGAAGAAGCGCTCGATATCGCTTTCCGGCGCGCAGATATAAGCAGGCGCCGCCAGGATGGCGCCATCGGCGCCGTTCGCGGCGGCGAAACGGACGTTGGCGATAGTCGCCTCGGTGTTGTTGCCGGTACAGCCGAAGAAGATCGGCATGCGCGGCGTCTTCATCCTCGAGGTCTCGACGATGATCTGCTTCTTTTCCTCCGGCGTGAGCATCGACGTCTCGCCGGTCGAGCCCATGATCAGCACCGCGGACGTGCCCCGGTCCTCCTGGAACTTCAGCAAGGTGCGAAATGCGCCGAAGTCCACCGAGCCGTCCTTGTTGAACGGCGTGATCAGCGCGACGAACGAGCCCGTCAGCATCTTGCTCGACATTACGGTCTCCATTTTCACGCCCCCGAATCCGATTGATCGGTTCGTCGCTTTGGCGGCGACGCGGAGCAATCCCAAGCCGACCCGGCGGTATTTATACGATACCGAGCCGCGGCCGCCTACGGCGTTTTGCCGCGACGCGCGCCCTGTTGGTCTTTTGCGCGAGCGCGAAATTGGACATCCTGTGGCTCCTTCTTCGGAGCGAAGGCCATGGGTGTGTTGCGAGTGCTCATTGCGATGACCTTGGCCGGGGCAATGACGGGCTGCGGTCAAGGTCAGGGCCCCAAGGGCGATGCAGGGCCGCCCGGGCCCGCTGGCCCGAAAGGCGATCCCGGTCCGCCCGGCCCCGCATTCGGCATTCGGATCGTTCGATCGAATTGCGACGCCACGAACTGCAGCGTGCAATGCAGTGAGGACGAGCTGCTCTTGACCGCATATTGCGGAGCCCGACGCAAC
>JAFAHL010000443.1 GCA_019237215.1 Hyphomicrobiales bacterium
TCATTTCTTCGCCGCCGGTTTCGATCGTTGATCGACCGTTGCGAGCCGGAACGGTTCGAACGTCGGTTTGTAGGATTTCTCGTCGAGGAATTGCCGCATGCCGGTATTGTAGGAGTCTTCTTTGTCGGCCACTTTGATCGCCTTGCCCTTCTCGGCGAGATAATCGTAGGCCTGCGCGACGTCCATGGTTCGCACGTGCCGAATGGCCTGCTTGGTCGCGCGCAACACGGCGGCGCTTTTCTTCATCAGTTTCTCGGCGAGCTCGATGGTCGCAGCCTCGAGCTTGTCGGGCGGAACGGCGTAGTTGACCATGCCGATGCGCGCGGCCTCCTTGCCGTCGAACGGCTCGCCCAGGCAGGCGTAATAGAGCGCGTGGCGCGGCAGCACCGTGTCGGCGACCGCCTTCGACACCAGCGCGCCGGGCAGAATCCCCCAGTTCACCTCCGAAAGGGAGAAGGTCGCGTTCTCGGCCGCGATCGCGAAATCGCAGGCGAGCAGCTGCATGAACGCACCGCCGACGCAGTAGCCGTGCACCATCGCGATCGTGGGCTTGTCGTAGCCGTAGAGCCGCTCCCATCGCCAGCGATTGGCGGCGGCGGCGGCCTTCTTGCGTTCGGCCGGATCCCTCTCCAGCTCGCGGAAGAACTTCTTCAGATCCTGTCCGGCGCTGAAATTGCCGCCCTCGCCGGTCACCACGACGACCTTGACCGCGTCGTCGACTTCGAGCCGCGCCAGCGCGTCATCCATCTCGTAGTGGAGCGCGGGCGACATGGCGTTGCGTTTTTCCGGCCGGTTGAGGGCTGCCCAGGCGATGCCGTCGCGCACCCTGACGTTCACGAAATCGTATTTGTAGTCGGTCATCGGCGATCCTCCAATTCGTGGTCGCGACGGCGGGCGCGGGCGCCGTTATGGAAATATCCTCGAGCAGGCGGCTCTTGGTAGAAGAACATTCCGCATTCGCGGCTTCAAGCAGCAATATTCCGGTGTAGCCTCTGCTTGCCGATTTCAGGTTTGCCGCGCCGGCATGGCAGAGCCCCGACATGGTAGGCCGATTGTCTCGCCCGTGGCGCGGGCCTATATGAGGCGTCCGGCCCGCCGCGGCCGATGGATGACGCGAAGGGAATGCAGCCGAAGGCGAGGGAGTTGCCCATGGTTGAGGTCATCGAGCGGGAAACGGTCGGCGAGGCCATCGAGGCCACCGTCAACTACATTGTCGATAACGGCGAGAAGATATTTACCCAGACCGCTTCGCCTGGCTCGACCGACGTACGCAGCGGCGGCACGCTCGATCCCCATCGCGTGACCATCCGCAATGCGCGGTTGCAGGCAGGGCCGTTTGCGCTCGATCGCGAGGGCTTCCGTTTCGTCCGGCACGACACCAAGGTCGCCGATTTCTTCGACGCAGACGAAATCCGCCGCGTCTACTACCCGGAGATGGAGGCGCTGGTGAAGGCCGAGAGCGGCGCCTCGCGCGTGGTCGTGTTCGATCACACCTTGCGCACCGCCGACGCCGATGAGCGCGAGGCGCGCAAGATCCGCGAGGTGGTGCGCCGCGTGCACAACGACTACACCGAATGGTCGGGCCCGCAGCGCGTGCGCGACCTGCTCCCGGACGAGGCCGACGAGCTCCTGAAACGCCGCTTCGCCATCGTGCAAGTGTGGCGGCCGATCCGCCACCCGGTCGAGAGCTTCCCGCTCGCGATCTGCGATGCGCGCAGCATCTCGCCGCGCGATTTCGTGGTGAGCGAGCGCCGCTATCCCAACCGAGTCGGCCAAACCTACGCCATCACCTACAACCCCGAGCACCGCTGGTACTGGTTGCCGCGCATGCGGCGCGAGGAGGCGCTGGTATTCAAAGTCTACGACTCTTCGAAGGACGGCCGCGCCCGCTGGTCCGCCCACACCGCGTTCGAGGACCCGACCTCGCCGCCCAATGCGCGGCCGCGCGAGAGCATCGAAATCCGCACACTGGCGTTTTTCTAAAAGCCCGCGATGGCGCAGCCGCGCAAGCCCGCGCGCGCCTGAGTAAGTGCGACCCGGTAGCAACCGCGACCTTCGTAGCCCGCATTGAGCGAAGCGAAATGCGGGGGAGTCCCGGATGTCGCTTCGCTCCATCCGGGCTACGCGCTGTGCTGCCGCCTTTCCCGCTCCGAAAAATGTGTTTGCAGCGAATGATCGAGCCGATACGCTTTGTTGCCAAGTTGGCCGTTCACGCTGAGGCGAACCGGGGCTCGACATGGGCGGACTCGACATGGGCGGATTTGACGCAAAGGCCGCGGCGCGGCGAATGGCATGCTTGATCGTGCTTGCGGCCGCGACGGCCGACGCAGCCCTCGGGCAGCCGGTCACATTGCGCATCGGCTACGGTATGGCGGCGGAAGAGCCGCTGTGGGTGCTCGTTGCCAAGCCCGATCTGGCCAAGAACCACGGCAAGGCCTACGCGCTCGACGCGACGCGGTTCACCGGCTCGGACAAGCGCAGCCAGGCATTCGAGGCCGGTGCCATCGACCTCGCCGCCAGCAGCGCGAACGGCGTGATTTTCGCGGCGGCGGAAGGCGTGGCGGCCAAGATGATCGCGTCGATTTCCCGCGAAAGCCCCCGCGGCTTCAGTACGAGCTTCTACGTCAGGGACGATTCGCCGATCAAATCGGTAGCCGACTTGAAGGGCAAGATTGTCGGCATCAACGGCTTCTACACGTCCGGTCACCTCTGGCTGAAAACCGCGCTTGAAAAGCAAGGGTTGGCCGAGACCGATGTCACGATCACGCCGGTTCCGTTCCCGGCGATGCAGGAAGCGCTCGAAGCCGGAAAGGTCGATCTCGGGATGTTTCCGCAGCCGTTCGCCGCGCTCGCGGAAAAGCAGGCGAAGGTCCGCAAAATCTTCGATGCCAAATATGGCGTACCATTCGAGGAGGAGCTGATCGTCCTCATCGGAAAGGGCGAATTCCTGAAAAAGAACGCGGGTGCGGTGCGCGCATTCCTCGAAGATCTTAAAGCGAGCATGCAGTTCTATCTCGAAAAGCCGCGCGAGGCCCGGCAACTCCTGATCGATCATAAGATGGTCCGCGTGAACCCCGACGTCTACCTGGCCATGAACGACTACTATCGCGACCCGACGTTGCGGGTCGATGTCGAAGCGCTCGAGAAGATGCAGGCAGCGCAGATCGCGGCCGGGTTCCAGAAAAAGAGGGCCGACGTGAGGTCGCTGGTGGATCTCGGTCATCTGCCGAAATGAGCTTGCGCAAGAATGCCCGCGACCATGCCGCTGTTGGAGGTCACGGACCTCGATAAGACGTTCACGGTCGACAGCCGCAGCGTTAGAGCCATCGATCATCTCTCTTTGTCGATCGACGAGCACGAATTCGTCTCCATCGTCGGGCCTTCGGGCTGCGGCAAGAGCACGTTCCTGCACATCATCGGCGGCTTCGAGCCTGCGACCGCTGGTGAGCTGCGGCTGAGCGGACGGCCGATCGGCCCTCCAGCTCCCGATCGCGGCATGATGTTTCAGGAGCTTTCGCTATTTCCTTGGCTCACCGCCATCGAGAACGTCGCATGGCCGCTCGAGATGAAGGGATTGCCGAAACGCGAGCGTACCGCCAAGGCGGCCGAATATCTCGATCTCGTTCATCTTTCTCGTTTCGCCGATGTCTATCCCGGCCAACTGAGCGGCGGAATGAAACAGCGCGTTGCCCTGGCACGGCTGTTTGCGCTCGATCCGGAAATTATGCTGATGGATGAGCCGTTCGGCGCACTCGATTCCCAGACTCGGGAATTGCTGCAGGAGGAGTTGCAGTCGATCTGGCGGCGCGCCCGCAAGACGGCGCTGTTCGTGACCCACGACATCGACGAGGCGATCTATCTAGGAACGCGGGTGATCGTGTTCACGGCGCGTCCCGGCCGCATCAAGGCCGACATCCGCATTCCCAATCTCGATCGTTCCGGCGACTACCGAAAGTCTAAGGAATACCTCGCTTTGCGGGTCGAAGTCTGGGACCTCCTTCGGGACGAAGTATTGAAGGCGCGCGCGCTGGAGGAAGCATGAGACTCAACTCGGCTTCGATCCAGAATTGGATTTTGCCGGTCGCGGCGTTGGCGGCTTGGGAAATTCTCGGCCGCGCCGGGGCGCTGCCGCGCTATCTGTCGACGCCGAGCGCGATCCTTGCGGCCCTGTGGGAAATCGCGCTGACGGGCGAGCTCTTCGTCGCGCTGGCCGCCAGCCTCTATCGGGTGTCGGTCGGGTTTGCGCTGGGCACGGCTGCCGGCATCGTCGTTGGCCTTGGCGCGGGGATTGTCCCCGGTGTGCGCCATTTCTTCGATCCGCTGGTATCCTTTCTTTACTCCATCCCGAAGGTCGCGTTTCTGCCGATCTTTCTGCTTCTGTTCGGCCTCGGGCATGCATCCAAGATTGCCATCATCGCATTTTCAGGTTTCTTTCCCGTGTTCGTGGCCTCGCGTCACGCCGTGCTGTCCGTCGACAAGCTTCTGCTCTGGGCGGCGCGCAATATGGGAACGCCGTCGCGGACGATCTTTTTCCGCGTCGTCATTCCGGCGGCCGCGCCGCAATTGTTCGGCGGCGTCCGCATCGGGCTCGCGCATGCCTTCGTGGTGCTGTTTGCGGCCGAGCTGATCGGCTCGAAGGCAGGGCTCGGTACGATCATCTCCTACGGCGAGGAGTGGGTGCGGTTCGATTTGATGTTCGCCGGCATCGTCTGCTTCGCCGTGCTGGGGTTTGTGAGCGACCGCTTGTTGCTGGCGATCCGATCGCGCCTGCTCAAGGGCCAAATGATCGGCACGGAGGAGGAAATCGTACGATGACCGCTCGAACCTTGGCGCAAGCCCGCTCGCTGATCGGGCGCTGGTACTCGATCCCGCTGCTGCTTGCGGTTTGGCAAGTGGCGGTCGCGAGCGGTCTGGTGGACTCCCGTCTGCTTCCGAGCCCGGGGAAAGTTTGGACCGCGCTTGCGACGGAAGTCGGCAATGGGACGCTCGTCTACCATGCAGGCGTGACGGTGTCGCGCGCTCTCGCCGGTTTCTTGCTCGCGGCGCTCGTCGGGATTCCGTTCGCCAGTGCGATGGGACGATCCGTGCTAGTGCGCAATCTGTTCGAGCCGATTTTTTTCATCGGCTATCCGATACCGAAGATCGCCTTGTTTCCCGTTTTCACCTATATATTCGGCATCGGAACGCCCTCGAAGATCGCGTTCACCTTTCTCGAATGCCTCTATCCGATCGTGGTGACGTGCTATTTCGGCTTCCGCGGGGTCCAGACGCGGCTGATTTGGAGCGCGCAAAATTGCGGCGCAAGCCGATCCATAATTCTGCGGCGGGTCATTTTGCCGGCGACGATGCCCAGCATTTTCTCGGGGCTGCGTGTCGCACTGCCTGTTGCGATCATCGTCGTCGTCATCACCGAAATGATCGGGGATTCCATCGGGCTTGGATATTACATCACCATCTGGAGCACGCGCTTCACCTTTGCCAACGTCTACGCCGCGATCATCGTGATTGGAATCTGCGGCTTGGCGCTCGATCAGGCTTTGCTCCTGCTACGGCACAGCGCGATTTATTGGCAGCGGGAAGAGGCGTGATCAGTAGCGAGATGCGTGGCGCCCCGCCTATCTTCGGCTGACCGGTGGACGCGCGATGACGGCAGAGCAAGCGCACGAGCAAGGCAGCTACATCGGCCAGGCGCTGCGGCGCCGCGAGGACGTTCGCTTCATTCAAGGAAAAGGTCGATACGTCGACGATATCGTTCTGCCCGGCGTCGCATGGTGCGCCTTCGTGCGCAGCCCGCATGCGCATGCGCGAATTCGCTCGTTGTCGACCCAGGCCGCGGCGATGCGGCCGGGCGTGCTGTTGACCCTGACAGCTGAGGATTGGGTCAAAGCGGGGCATGGCGAGCTCACGGTCGTACATCCGATGTCGTTCACCGACGGGCGGCCCATGAACGCGGCTCCCCGTCCGGCCTTCGCCCGCGGCAAGGTCAATCACGTCGGCGACATCGTTGCCGCGGTCGTGGCCGACAGCAGGTTCACCGCGGAAGAGGCCGCCGAGGCGGTGGAAGTCGACTACAGCCCGCTGCCGGCGGTGGTCGCGGCGCGCTTGGCCGTGAAGCCTGGCGCGCCGCTCGTGCACGAGCAATTCGGAACCAACGTCGTGTTCGAGATCGAGCGCGGAAATCGTCACCAAACGGAGGCGGCGATGTCCTCGGCGTCGAAAGTCGTCGAGCTCGATCTCACCAACAACCGTGTCTCGGCCAACCCGATCGAGCCGCGCTCCTATCTTTGCGATTATGATGCCACGAGCGACCGTTACACGCTCTATGCGACTAGTCAGCAGCCGCACTACCTGCGCCGGTGGCTTTCGGTCTACACGCTCCACATTCCCGAACATAAGCTTCGGGTCGTCTCGCCCGATGTCGGCGGAGGCTTCGGGGCCAAGGGAGTCTTTTCCACCGAGGTCTCCACGGTCGTATGGGCAGCGCAGATTCTACGCCGGCCAGTCAAGTGGACCGCCACGCGAACTGAAACCTTCCTCTCCGATGCGCAAGCGCGCGATCACGAGACGACCGCTCGCATGGGTTTCGATCGCCATGGACGCGTCGTTGCCATGCAGATCGATACCTTGGCCGCGCTCGGGGCGTATCTGAGCAATTTCGCGCCGAGCATTCCCGGCAACTCCTATCCGCAGACCGTCACCGGCCTCTACAAGACGCCCAACCTTCATTTGCGGGTACGGGGTGTCTATACCAACACCGTACCGGTCGACGCCTACCGCGGTTCGGGACGGCCCGAGGCAACGTGGATCAACGAGCGCCTCATCGAGTTTGGCGCGCACGAGCTTGGTATCGATGTGGTCGAGATGCGGCAGCGCAATCTCATCACGCGGGGCGAATTTCCTTATTCTGCGCCGGGAGGACGCGTCTACGACTCCGGCGATCCGCCGGCGCTGCTGCAACGGCTCTTGACGCTGGCCGACTATCCCGCGCTCCGGCGCGAACAGGCAAGCCTGCGTACGAACGGAGTTTTGATGGGGATCGGGCTTGCGGCCTTCGTCGACAAGGCCGGCACCGGGCCGAGCACCAATCTCGCGCAACGGGGCGCCCTGCACGGCGGCTGGGAAAGCGCCGTGGTGCGCGTGCACAGTGATGGCAAGGTGACCGTGGTTGCGGGGACGCATTCGCACGGGCAAGGGCACGAGATCACATTCTGTCAAATCGCGGCGGATCGGCTGCGCCTCCCGATCGACGATATCCGTCTTCTCGAGGGAGATACGGATCAAATCGCCTTCGGCAACGGGACCTGGGGGGCGCGCTCGGCTTCGGTGGCGGGAACTGCAATTTACCGCGCCTGCGACAAGGTTCTCGACAAGGCGCTGCGTCTCGCCGCGCAAGCGCTGGAATGCGCGGAGGGCGACATCGACTATGGCGGCGGCAGGTTCAAAGTGCGCGGCACCGACCGGTCGATCGGCTTCGCCGACGTCGCCAATATCGCCTACCATGGAGTGGGGTTGCCGCCGGGCTGCTCGCCGGGTCTCGAAGTCGCCGAGTTCTACGATCCGCCGGATACCAACGATCCGCAAGCCATGCATCTCGCCGTCGTCATCGTCGATCCGGAGACCGGCTTCGTCGAGTTGCGCGGTCTTTATGCCGCCGACGACTGCGGCGTGGTCATCAATCCGATGATTGTCGAGGGGCAGGTGCACGGCGGCTTGGCGCAAGGCGTCGGCCAAGCGCTTGCGGAACATATCGTCTACGACCGCGTCTCCGGGCAGCTCTTGACCGCGAGCTTTCTCGATTACGGCGTGCCGCGGGCGGTCGATGTTCCCGCCTTCGGCACCACCTTCCTTGCGAGCGCCGCGCCCAGCAATCCACTCGGCGTCAAGGGGGCAAGCGAGAGCGGAACGATCGGAGCGCCCGCCGCAATCGGCAATGCGGTCATCGATGCGCTGTGGCATCTTGGCGTACGCGATATCACCTTGCCGATCAGATCTGAAACCGTCTGGCGCGCAGTGTGCGACGCGCGCCGCGCGCGGCGAGGGGAGGAGGTGCAGGCGAGCCATGAACGACAAGTCGTCTGAAAGAGGCAAGCGCATCGCGGATGAGCTTGCCGCGTGCGGCGTGCGGCTCGTTGCGTCGCTTCCCGACAACTGGTTGACGGGCGTCATCGACGCCGTCGACCGGGACGACCGCTTCGTGCACATCCCGGTCAATCGGGAGGAATCCGCGATCGGGCTTTGCTCCGGCGCCTATATGGGCGCCATGGGGTGCGCGGCGCTGATGGGCGCGTCGGGCTTCATGACGGTGATCTACGCCATCACCAAGATCAACTACACCTATGAAATTCCGCTGTTTTTGCTGCTCACTTTGCGCGGCGGCGTCGGCGACCATCACAAGCACCACGCGTCGAACAGCCTTTATCTTCGCCCGGTGCTCGATGCCATCAACATGCCCTATCAGATCATCGACGAACCCGGCGATATCTCCGTGATCTCCCGCTGTTATCGCCACACGCGCACGTTCTCCCGGCCGATGGCCGTCGTTTTCACGCGCGATCTGCTACGGGGCGGCCGGGCATGAATTACCTCGACTGTTTTCGAGCACTCGCGCGCCGCCGCACCGATCAGCTGGTCGTGACCTCGGCGGGCAATTCCAGCCAAGCCTGGTGGGCGGCCACGCACGATAGCGAGGCAAGCTTTTATCTCGATGCGTCGATGAGCCTCTCGACGATGTTCGCATCCGGGCTCGCGCTCGCGCGACCGGAGCTCAAAATCTGGGCCTTCATGGGCGATGGCGCGTTTTGCATGAACCCGGGCATGCTCATGGTCGAGCGGCAGATGAACCTGCCGAACTTGACGCACTTCCTGGTCTCGAACCGGGTCTATGGCGCGACCTCCAATGCGGGGCTGCCCAATGTCGGCAGCAACGATTATGCGGCGATCGCGCGTGCCATGGGTCTCGAGCGCGTGTTCGAGTTTCGCACTTTGGAGGCGCTCGAACGCGACTTCGCGACGGTGATGGCCGCGAACGTGGCCGGTCATACTTTCGTGGTGCTCGAGGTGAAGCCTTTTTCGGATGCGGAGCAGAAGCTCGAGCAGCCGCCCTTCGACGGACCAGAACTGAAATACCGCTTTGGACGCTACATCGAAGCGCGAACCGATTGCGATATTTTCGGATATCGGCTGTGATCCAATCTCTTGGAAACTAGCTTCGATCCTGTCCGAATGAGATCGTTACGGCTTGATCGGAACGTCGGGAAGTATCCCGGACGGTAGATCTGTTCCACTGTGAGCGAAATCAAAGCGGGCACGGACGACGAGATGATGCAAAGGAGCCGCCTCGCAGATTGACGCCCAGTTTCCCCACGGAGAAGCAAGCGCATGCCCAAGCAGCAGATCACCTCGGCAAAAATCCGCCAGCCGTCGGGCCATTTTTCCCATGCCACGATGGTTGCTGCGCGCGGCCGCATCGTCTTCATTTCCGGCATGACCGCGCGGCGGCCGGACGGCACGATTGCGGGCATCGGTGACGTCGAAGCGCAGACCCGCCAGGTGTGCGAGAATTTGAAGGCCGCGGTCGAGCAGGCCGGCGGCAACATGGACGACATCTGCCGGGTCGACGTCTACGTCCGCAACATGGAGCATTTCGAGCAGATCCACAAAGTGCGGCGTGAATATTTTCGTCCGCCGGCGCCGGCCTCGACGATGGTCGAGGTCTGCAAGATGACGTCGCCCGACTATCTCATCGAGATCAACGCCATCGCGGTCATCGCCGAGTGACGTGTGGCAACGCCGCCGCGCTGAGCAAGTCAGCGTGTTGTTGTTGTCGACGGGACGCCGATGAGGGTGCGGATTTTCGTGATGGAGGGCAGCGCAGGACCTGCGGGAGCACGCCGCTTCGGCGCCCAACCCGTCCTTTGCGATCATGTTTCGAACTGGGCCTTGCGCCATTTCAACGCGGCGCCCAATCCTTCCTTGCGGGCGAGCTCGCGGAACTGGGTTGCGACCTCGGTCTGCGCGGCATAGAGCGGCGCGACCACGTCGATACCGGCCTGCATCGCGTTGCGAAAGCCGGCAGCGTCGGCACCGCGATTGATGGCGAGCTTGGTGGCCGCAAGCGCCTCGGGGGCGATCAGCGCCATGCGCCGGGCAAGTTTCAGCGTGTCGTCGGATAGACTGTCACGCGGCACCACGCGGTTGACCATGCCGAGCTCGAGCGCCGTCGGCGCGTCGATCATGTCGCCGAGATAGAGGAGCTCGCGCGCCTTCTTGAAGCCGATAATCCACGGCATCACGAAGCCGGGCCCGGCCTGCGAGTATCTACTTTCCGGCTCGCCGAACATCGCATCGTCCGCCGCGATCGTAAGGTCGCAGAACATGGCGAGCTCGCAGCCGGCTCCGAGCGCGTGGCCCTGCACCGAGGCAAGCACGGGTTTGCGCATGTACCAGGGCATCAGCTCGAGCGCGAGGCTGGTGCCGAGCCGCTCGTGATATTTGAGCGCATCGTGTCGCCAGGCCTCGCTGCCGGAACCGCCGGCGAGGTCGTAGCCCACGCAGAAGCTGCGGCCGGCGCCGCGCAGCACCACCACGCTGGTCGCCGGATCCTCGTCCGCCCTGGTCAGCGTCGCGGCAAGCTCGCGGCGCAGATCCGTACTCAGCGCATTGAGCTTTTCCGGACGATTCAACGTGACGAAACCAACCTTCGCGTCGGTCTCGTAGAGCACCAGAGCCTGGGTCATTCCCGGTTCCCCTGCCGCCGTGCTAGGAGGCGAGCCACTGCGTGAAGCGCTCTTCGAGCGCGACGATCCGGTCCGCCTCCCATTCGTCGTCCTCCCGGATCGAAACCGCGAGATTCTCGCTGTAGGTCGGCAGCACAACCGCGATGTCGTGCGGGATGAATTCGAAGGCCGCCGGATTGGTCGGGCCGTAGTAGAGCCGCCGGTTGAACTCGGCCTGGGGCTTGGCTTGCGCGGAGAACTGGATGAATTCCCACGCGAGCTTGCGGTTGGGCGCGCCCTTGAGCACGCACCACGTGCTCGTGCTGCGGACCGCGCCGTTCCAGATGAGCTCGACCGGCACCCCCGCCTCCTTCAGTTCGCTCGCGCGTCCGTTCCAGATCGACATCATATCGACCTCGCCATCGCGGATGAGCTGTTGCGATTGGTTGCCCTCCCGCCACCAGACCTTGATGTGCGGTTTGATCTGGTCGAGCTTCTTGAACGCGCGGTCGATGTCGAGCGGATAGAGCCGATCGGCGGGCACGCCGTCGGCGAGCAAGGCAAAAATCAGCGTGCGCGGGGAATCGTTGATGCACAAGGCGCGGGCGCCGGGGAATTTCCCGGCGTCCCAGAAGTCGGCCCAGCTCCGGGGACCGCCGTCGGGGAATTTGTCGCGGCGATAGCACAGGTTCGTGCCCTGAATATTGGAGGCGACGCCATGACCGTTGGCCACGATCGCCTCCGCCGGCAGCGTGCCCCTTTTGAAGATCGCCCAATCGATCGGCTCGGCCAGTCCCTCGCGGCTGGCGCGCAGCCACTGCATGGAGTTGACAGATGTCATGTCGAATTCGTATCGGCCGGCTTGCACCTGCGCCTTGATCCTCGCATAGGACACCGGCGTGACGGTGCGGACCTGGATGCCGGTCAAGGCGGTGAACGGCTTGAAATAGGCGGCCTCCTGCGCGGCGGTAAAGCTCCCGCCCCAGGAGTTTACATATAAGGTGCGCGTCTGCGCGATCGTGCGGTCGGTGATAATGAGCGGACCAAGCGCCGCTGCGGCTGCCGCGGCGCCCGCTTTCTGCAGAAAGCGCCGACGCCTGCGGACGAAACGCCAAGTCGTCCTCATCTTCCGCCCTCCATCCGCTCGGGCCGAAATGACCACATTCTAGTGTGGTGGATTTGAAGTTCCTACGAGTATGCAGCAAGCTCGTATAGGAACTTCAAATCCAAAAACCACACTGGAGTCATAAGTTTGCTAGTGTCCCTTTGATTCCGAAGTTCGCACGCGAGCGCGCTGCAAGGTCTTGCGAACTTCGGAATCGGGACACTAGCGCCGAGCGAGCACGTACGCATCGACCACCGCCCAGGCTAGCGGCAATGTTACGCCCGGGCGCAGAACCTCGGGATCGCCGCCGACGATGCGCGCGCGCAGCGGCAGCCCGCGCGCCTTGCCGATCACCAGGATGGAATCGCCGTAGTTGATGATGTCGTCGACCACGAGGTCGATCGCATTGTCGGCGCCGTCGGTCGCGCCGGGCGGGCGCAGCCGCAGGCGTTCCGGCCGGATCATGAGATCGACGTCGCCGGGCGGGAGCGTCGCTTGCTGGGCGACCCGCACCGGGCCGATCGCGGCGAGCTCGACCCATCCCGGACGCGACGGATCGACCCGACCGGCCAAGAAATTACTGTCGCCGATGAATTCCCCGACGAAGCGGTTGGCCGGGCGGTTGTAGACGTCGAGCGGGGATCCGACTTGTTCGATCTTGCCGTTGCAGAATACGGCGATGCGATCGGACATCGTCATCGCCTCGGTCTGGTCATGCGTGACGTAGATCATGGTGATGCCGATTTCGCGGTGGATGCGCTTGATCTCGACTTGCATCTGCTCGCGCAAATTCTTGTCGAGCGCGCCCAGCGGCTCGTCGAGCAAAAGCACGTCCGGATTGAACACGAGGCCGCGCGCGAGCGCGACACGCTGCTGCTGGCCGCCGGATAATTCGCGCGGATACCTGTCGGCGAACCGGCGCAAGCCCACGAGCTCGAGCATGTGCCGTGCGCGCTTTTCGATGTCGCTTTTGGGAAACCGCCGCATCTTGAGCGGAAACACCACGTTCTTCGCCGCCGTCATGTGCGGGAACAGGGCATAGTTCTGGAACACCATGCCGATGTTGCGCTCGTAGGGCTTGCTGCGAACGAGATCGTGTCCATCGAGTTCGATGACGCCGCTGGTTGGAGTCTCGAACCCGGCGATCATCAGCAGCGTGGTGGTCTTGCCGGAGCCGCTGGGGCCCAGCAACGTGACGAATTCCCCTCGCTCGACGTCGAGCGAGACATCGTCGACGGCGTTGCTCCTGCCGTCGTACGATTTCACGACTTGGCGCAGGCGAAGATAGGCCACGGATCATCCCCGTGCCGGGCCCGCCGTCGCCAAGGCTATGGCGGGCTTGGTCATAAGCCCGCCGAAGCTTCAGCGGAGGCGGGGGCTCTCGCGACGATCAGCGCATCGACGACGATGCAGCCGCGCCCCTGCGGCAGCGCCTTGATCGGGTTGAGATCGACTTCCTCGAGAACATCGGCGTTGTGTTGAGCGAAGTCCGCGAGCGCCTCGAGACAGGTGACGACGCTCCCGACATCGGCCGCCGGCTGGCCGCGCACCGATGCCAGCAGCGCGGCGCCGCGCACCTCGGCGATCATCGCCTCGGCGTCGCCCTCGCGCAGCGGCAGCATGCGCAGCGCAAAGTCGCGGGTGACTGCGATGGCGGTACCGCCCATGCCGACAGCAAGCGACAGGCCGAAATCGGGATCGCGCGAGATGCCGGCGAAGAGCTCGACGCCGTCGGCTACGAACTCCTGCACCAGGAAGGCGCGCTCCGACGGCGGCGGATCGAGGCGCTCGAGGCGCTCGCTCAACCGTGCGAAGGCGCGCGCAAGATCCTCGTCGTTCTCGAGGCCGACGGCGACGAGGCCAAGCTCGGTCTTGTGGGCGATTTCGTCCGCCAGCGACTTGAGCACGACGGGGTAGCTCAGCTCGCGCGCGGCGCGCGTGGCCTCTGCGATCGTCGCCACCCGAGATTCGCGCGCAACGGGCACGCCGAAGCCCGACAACAGCCGCTTCGAATCGTATTCGTTGATGGTGCGCCGTCCCGGCCTTGCCGCGAGCAGGTCGGCGAGTTCCGGGCCGCAGCGATTGGCCGATGTCCGCACCGGCCTTTGCCCCATCATGTGGCGCGCGACGCGGTCGATCGCGCCGAGGCCCTGGCGCGTGCCGCCGATCTGCACGAGGCCGGCTTCGCGCAGCGCTTTGGCCTGCCGCAGGTTCATCACCCCCGGCCGCGAACTCATGAGGTAATGCGGCTTGTGCGAGCGCTGCGCGGCCTCGACCAGCATCTTTACGTTTTCCAGCACGCGCCCAGGATGGCCAAGCTGGCCGTCGTTGCCGGTGTCCGCGCAATAGACGATTGCCGCGATGCGCTCGCTGTCGTTCACGACCGACATCGCGTGCGGCAGGTTGACGGCGTAGTCGCCGTTGCCCCAGGCGTCGAAGGGGTTGCCGTCGCCGGTGATGCGGCCGATCACGCGCTCGGCCTCGGCGCGCTCCGCGGACGAGAGCGCGGGAAGGTCGAGGCCCGCGGCGGTGGCGTTGTCGAGGATCATCTCGGCGAGGCCGCCGGAGCCGGTCACCACCGAAATCCCCCGGCCGCGCGGCCAGCGCTCGCCTTGGCATACCGCGAGCACCTCGCTCATCTCATCGAGGTCGCTCACCTCGATCGCGCGATGCGCCTTCAACACTTCCGAGAACACGCGCGACTCGCCGGCGAGCCCGCCAGTATGGCTGGTGATCGCGCGCTGCGTGCGCTCCGAGCGTCCGACCTTGAGCACGACGACCGGCTTTCCGGCGGCGGCGGCGCGGTCGAGTGCGGCGACGTAGCGCTCAGGCTCGCGCACCGTCTCGGTGAACGTCGCGATGACCTTGGTGGCGGGATCGTCGATGAGATATTCGAGATAGTCGACCGTTCGGGTGACGGCCTCGTTGCCGGCCGAGACCGAGAGGCTGATGCCATAGCGGCGCAGATCGGACAGCAGCGCAATGCAGACCGAGCCGCTCTGCGACACGATCCCGACATTGCCGGCAAGGTCGCTCGGATCCATCACGGTCTGCTTGTAGGTGGTCGAGCGCGCCGTCGGATTGAGGATGCCCATGCAGTTCGGCCCGCACACGGGCATGCCAGCCTCGCGGCATAGATCCGCGATTTCGGCTTGCTCGCGCGCTCCATCCTCGCCGAGCTCGGCGAAGCCGGCATCGTAGATGACGGCGGCGCGCGCGCCGCGTTTGACCGCCAACCGTATCTGCTCTGGGAGGAGCGGCTTGCGGATGCTGAAGACGACGACGTCGGGCGCCTCCGGCAGATCGGTCAGGCTCGGGTAGCAGACGAGATTGCGGACGGTTTGATATTTGGGGTTGACCGGATAGATCGCTCCGGGAAAGCCGATGGCGCCGAGCGACTCGATGACGGAGCGCGCGGGACCGACGCGATCGGTGGCTCCCACGATTGCGACCGAACGAGGTTTGACCAGCGGATCAAGCGGCATATCGCTCCCCCTTGCGCGGCCGTTGTCGAAAGAACAACGAGATCAGAACGCCGAGCAGCACCGCGCCCGTGAGCAGCGTCGACACCACGGCGATAACGGGATCGGATTCGAGGCGGATCGATTCGAACATCTTTTTCGGCAGGGTCGACGCGTCGCGGCCGGCGATGAAGATTGCGACCACCGCTTCGTTGAAGGAGTGCAGGAACGCGAACAGTGCGCCGACCAGGATTGCGGGCCGCAGCACCGGCAGCGTCACCCAGAGGAAGGTGCGCAGCGGTCCGGCGCCGGCGCTCATGGCGGCGCGTTCGAGGTTGCGGTCGAAGCCCTTGAGCGCGGCGGCGACGACCAGGAAGGCGACCGGTATCGACAACACGCTATGCGCGACGATCATGCCGGCGTAAGTGCCCACCAGGCGCAAGGGGCTCAAGAAGCTGTAATAGCCGAGCGCGCTCACGACCGCGGGCACGATGATCGGCAACATCATGACGAGGTTGAGCACGCTCTTGCCGCGGAAGCGGTAGCGCACGAAGCCGAAGGCGGCGGCAGCGCCGCGACCAGCGTGAGCGCCATCGATGCGAACGCGATGATGAAGGAGTTGGCGGTGGCCTCGAGCCACGAATGGCTCGAGAAGTATT
This sequence comes from Hyphomicrobiales bacterium, assembly GCA_019237215.1. GTDB lineage: Bacteria > Pseudomonadota > Alphaproteobacteria > Rhizobiales > Xanthobacteraceae > VAZQ01. Next base: position 15,941 of record JAFAHL010000443.1, read on the forward strand.
GCGCGTAATAGCCGGTCCAATAACCCGGCGGCGGAAACTCGAACGAGATCGCCTTCGAAAAGGACATCGGCACGATGATCGCCATGGGCGCGACCAGGAAGATCGCGGCGAGCGACGCCAATAGGAGCGGAACGTGACGCGCCATCGCCCTTATCCCCACAGCCGATCCAAGCCGGCAAAGCGATTGTAGACGCCGAGCAGCACAAGCGTGGACGCCAGCAGGACGACCGCGATCGCCGAGGCAAAGCCCCAGGCCAGCAGGTCCTCGATCTGCTGGCTGATGAGTTGGGAGATCATCATGTCCTTGGGCGTGCCGAGCAGGATCGGCGTAATGTAGAAGCCGAGACACATGGTGAACACGAGCACGCAGCCATTGACCACGCCCGGCAGGCTGAGCGGAAGGAACACGAGGCGGAATGCGCCGAAGGGACGCGCGCCGAGCCCCTCGGCGGCGCGTATATAAGAGGGATCGATCTTGCGCATGACGCCGTAGAGCGCCAGTACCATGTAAGGGAGGAGGACGTGGGTCATGCCGAGCGTCGAGCTGAACGAGGTGAACAGGAGTTGCGGCGGCTTGCCCCATCCGGCCAAGGCGTAGGTTGCCGCGACCGGACCCTTGTTGCCGAGAATGATCAGCCAGGCATAGGTGCGGACCACGAAGCCGGTCCAGAAGCTCAAGCCCACCGCGACGAGAAAGATGACGGCCACGGCGTCGTTGCGTCGCGCCATCACGTAGGCCAGCGGGTAACCGAGCGCGAGGCATGCCAGCGTCACGATCAACGACGTCCGGAACGTGTTGACCATCACGTTGGCGTAGAGCGGAACGGTGAAGAAGCGGCGGTAATGATCGAGCGACACCGTCGGATCGGTGACGCTGAGCAGGAGCACGTAGCCGATCGGAACGATGAACAGCACGGTAATGCACAGGACCGCCGGTGCGACCAGCAGCCAAGCCGTCAAGCCATCGCGGGACGGCAGGCCGCGCCTCAAGCCCGCCTGCATCGACGCAGCTTTGCTCATCTCGGCAATGATGTAACATGAGCGGCCGGCGCGAGGCTATCGACCGGCAACGGCTTTGCCGCGGCCTTGGCGCCGCAAAACGGGGGATGGGAATGGCAGCTCGGATGCCCCGCCGCCGCGCGTTGGCGCTTGGCGCCGGCGCGCTCCTCGGTGCGCCCGCGATCCTCCGGGCGGCGCGCGCGCAAGGCAAAACCGTCTATGTGAATTCCTACGGCGGCGTCTGGGAATCCTCGTGGCGGAGGGCCTTCTTCGAGCCGTTCACGGCGCAGACCGGCATCGAGATCAAGACCGTGCCCGGCGTCTCGTTCGCCAAGCTCAAGGCCCAGGTTCAAACCAGGAATTTCGAGTGGGACGTGGTCAATCTCGGTGACGTCGAATACGCCCAGGCCGTGCTCGAGGGATTGCTGGAAAAGGTCGACCGGGAAGCCGCCAAGGCCGATCAATTGCCCCCGCACATGGTGCGCGACTACGGCATCACCAGCTACTCGCTCGGCACCAATCTGGTCTACCGCAAGGACAAGTTTCCGAACGGCGGGCCGCAAAGCTGGGCCGACGTCTGGGACGTCAAGAAATTCCCCGGCAGCCGTTGCTTCTACGACCGCTCGTTCAGCTGCCTCGCGTTCGCGCTGTTGGCCGATGGCGTGCCTGCCGACGAGCTCTATCCCATGGATGTCGACCGCGCCTTCCGCAAGATGAGCGAGATCAAGCCGCACATCAAAGTCTGGTGGCGCGAGGGATCGCAGTCGCAGCAACTCATCCGCGACGGCGAGGTCGACATGATCGCGATGTGGAGCGCGCGCGCCATCGATCTGATCGAGGACAACGTGCCGCTCGAAATCGTCTGGAACGGGGCCGAGATCTACTATGCCAACCTGGTGATGCCGAAGGGCGATCCCAACGCGAAGGCGGCGTGGCGATTTTGCAATTTCGTGGCGCAGGCCAAGCCCCAGGCGGACTTCGCGATGCTGTTGCCCTACGGTCCGGCCAATCCCGACGCGCGCGCGCTGATGACGCAGGCGCGGCTGCGTCAGACACCGGCCTGGCCCGAGAACGAAAGGATAGCGTTCAAGCATGACGCCGCCTGGATCGCGCCGCGGCTCGCCCAGCTGCGCGAGCGCTGGACCCAATGGCTCACGACGTGAGCGTGGACGAGACTACGATCGCCTTGGCGACAACGATGCCATCGATCGAACATGTTCGCTCGGTTGAGCAACAAGGGAGAGTCAAATGAAGACGCATTCCAAGCTAGCGCCGGCCATTTTCGCCGGCACGTTGCTCGTCATCTCGCACGGCGCAGCAACGGCGCAGACGGTCGTGGTCGCGACCGGAGCTCCGGCAAGAGTCCATCTGCTTCCGGCAACCATGGAGACCACGCAGATGGGCTGGTACGACAATGCGCAGAAGCCGGTGCTCACCATCAAGCCTAGCGACAGCGTCGTCATGGAAACAATGATGCATTTCCACGATCGCCTCGTGCCGGGCGCGAGCTTGGACATGCTGCTCAAGATTCGCCAGGAGCTGCAGGGCCGTGGCGCGCACACCCTCACCGGGCCGATCTATGTCGAAGGCGCCGAGCCCGGCGACGTGCTCAAGGTGAAGATCAACAAGATCGTGCCGCGCTCCTATGGGGTGAACATGAATTATCCCGGAATCGCCGGGCAATTCCCCAAGGAGTTTCCGGAAGGCAGAGTCCGCTACGTCTATCTCGACTGGGACAACAAGGTGGCCGAGTTCCTGCCCGGCGTTTTCGTTCCGCTGCGGCCGTTTCCCGGAATTCTCGGCGTCGCCCGCGCCGAGCCCGGACGCTACAGCACCGTCCCGCCGGGACGTTACGGGGGCAATCTGGACCTGCGTGAGCTCACCGCCGGGTCGACCCTTTATTTGCCGGTGTTCGTGAAGGGCGCGCTGTTGTGGGCGAGCGATGCGCATGCCGCGCAAGGCAATGGCGAGATCAACCTCACCGGCATCGAGACCGCGTTCAGGGAATTCAACATCACCGTCGACGTGATCAAGGGCCGATCGCTCGAATGGCCCCGCGTCGAGACGCCGACACACTGGCTCACCCTCGGCTACGATGAAGACCTCAACAAGGCGCTCGAGATTCTCAAGTCGGAGACCGTGAAGTTCATCGCGGAGGAGCGGCGTGTCGCCGCGCCGGACGCCCAGCGCATCATGATGCAGCGCTGGGATTGCCGCATCTCCGAAGTCGTCGACATCGTGAAGGGCACGTTCTGCTTCAATCCGAAGGACGCAAGGGCGAGGCTTCCGGCGGCGCTGCCGAGCAAGGAAACGGCGACCGACTACGTTACCGTCGGCAGCAACGCCGATCTCAACAAGGCGATGGACGCCGCATCGATGGCGATGATCAACCTGATCGCCGAGAAGCGGCAGCTCGATCGCCTCGACGCCTACGGTTTGGCCAGCGTGGCCATGGATTGCCGTATCGCGCCGCCAACCGGCAGCGAAGTCGCCGTCCACTGCCTGACGCCGAAGAGCCTGTGGCGCACCCCGGCGCGCACGCAGTGATCGATGGCCGTGATCTCCAAGAACAGGTACCTACGGCCAGAGAACTACAATGACCGGAACAATCGTCGCCACGCTTGTCGCGTTGATCGCGGTCAGCAGCGTGGCGGCGGCGCCGGATTATCCTGATCGTCCGATCAAGCTCATGCATGGCTTCCCGCCGGGAGGGAACGTCGACATCATCGGCCGGCTTCTTGGAAACGAGATGTCGAAAGGGCTTGGGCAATCGATCGTCATCGAGCCCAAGCCCGGCGTCGCCGGCAGCCTCGCCGCGGAGGCTGTGGCGCGCAGCGAGCCGGATGGTTACACCCTGCTGGTCGTTCCCAGTGCGCACCCCGCGCATGGCGCACTCTCCAGGAACGTAAACTACAAAGTCGTCGATGATTTCGAATGGATTTCAGTCGCGAGCTTCTATCCGTTCCTTATTTGCGTGCGCAAGGACTCTCGCTTCCAGACGCTCACGCAACTGATCGATGAGGCGCGCAAGAATCCCGGCGTCCTGAAATACGGCTCCGCTGGCGTGGGCTCGATCCTGCACACCACGGTCGAGCTCATCGGCAATGAGACCAAAACAAAGTTTCTGCACATTCCCTATCGCGGCGAGGCGCCGGCCATGACCGGCCTCCTGCAGGGCGACATCGATTTCATCGCGGCAACGTCAGGACCGATCAGCGCGCGCATCCGCTCGGGGGAATTCCGCGCGCTCGCCGTCACGGGCAAGACGCGCTGGCGCGATTTTCTCGACGTGCCCACGGTCGCGGAGGAAGCCATCCCGGGATTTGAAGTCATCTCGTGGACCGGGCTCGCGGGTCCCGCGAAGCTGCCAAGGCCGATCGTCGACAAGCTCAATGCCGAGGTGCGCCGCGCCATTTCAGTCCCCGACGTCAAGGACAAGCTCGAGAGCATGGGCGGCGATCCACGCGCGACCACACCGGCCGAGATGCGTGCACTGGTGGCCAGCCAGTTCGCGACCTGGAGCAGACTAGCGAAAGAGGCGAACATCTCGGTCGATTAGATGTCACCGTCGGCGTGCCGCGTCCCGGAGGGAATAAGGACGAGGCCTTCTGTACCCGAGACGCGTTGAAAGGCCGACCTGCAAAGGCGAGAAGGCCAAGTTTGGTGGCACATGGGTATCCTCGCGGGCTACGACGCCCGCTCGAGATCCGCCTTGAGCGCCACCAGGAAACGCGCGGCCTCGCCTCCGGTCACCACACGATGGTCGAAGGTGAGCGACAATGGCAGCACGCGGCGCGCCGCCGGTTGACCGTTGTGGACCAGCACGCGTTGGTCGATGCGGCCCGCGCCGACGATCGCGACCTGCGGGGGAACGACGATCAGGTTGGCAAAGCGGCCGCCGATCATGCCAAAATTCGACAGCGTGATCGTGGCACCGCGCAGCTCCTCGGGCGGGATCGAGCGCGCGGCGGCGTCGGCCCGCAGCCGGTCGAGGCCGGCACGCAGGTCGCTCGCGTCGCGCTCGCCGACATTGCGCAACACCGGCACGATGAGGCCGCCCTCGGTATCGACCGCGATGCCGATGTCGATGCGCTTGATCAGCCTTCGCTCGCCCGCCTCGGCGTTATACCAGGCATTGAGCGAGGGCTCGGCCTGGCAGGCGGATGCGATGGCGCGCACGATGCGGATGGTGACGTCCTCGCGCTGCTGCCAATCGTCGATGTCGGCCTCGTCGTTCACGGTGGTGCGAACCACCTCGGCATGGGCCGCCGCCATCCGTTGCGCCATCGCCCGGCGCATGCCTCGCAGCGGCTCGGCCGGCCCCGCTTCGGCCAGGCTCTTGGCGGCGCGCTCGACGTCCGCGCGCGTGATCGTCCCGCCGGGCCCACTGGCTTGCACGAGGTTGAGATCGACGTCGAGCTTGCGCGCCAGCGCCCTGACCGCGGGAAGGACCTGAAGGGTCCGCGCCGGCGCCGGGGTGGCTGGCTCGGCGCCGCGCGCAGCCTTCTCCTCCTGCCCGAGCTCGCCCACGACCGTCCCCGTGTCGCCTTGCGCGCCCTCGGCAAATTCGACGAGCGGGGCTCCGACCTTGATCAGGTCGCCCTTGCCGCCGAACAAGCGCGCGATGCGGCCGCTCCAGGGGGACGGCACCTCGACCACCGCCTTGTCGGTCTCGAGCGAGACGAGCGGCTGATCGACGACCACGCGGTCACCCTCGTTGACGTGCCACGTCACGATTTCGGCTTCTTCGAGCCCTTCGCCGAGATCCGGCAAGATGAATTGGCGCATGGAAGGTTTCCGGTTTCAGCTGAACTGACAGACTTTGCGGGTCGCGGCTACGATGCGGGCGACGGAGGGGATATAGCGTTGCTCGAGCCGCGGCAGCGGCATGATCGTATCGTAGCCCGTGACCCTGGCGATTGGCGCCACCAGGGAGGTGAGCCCGCGCTCGGCGAGGAGCGCGGCGATCTCGGCGCCGAAGCCGCCGGTGCGCGCCGCCTCGTGCACGATGACGCAGCGCCCGGTCCTCGTCACCGAGGCCAGCACGGTCTCCTCGTCGTACGGTTTGAGGGTGGCCAGATCGATGACCTCCGCGTCGATGCCCTCCGCGGCAAGCTCGTCGGCCGCCGCGAGCGTCTCTTTCACCGCGGCGCCCCAGCTGATCAGAGTAACGTCGCGCCCTTGCCGCAGCACGAAGGCGACATCGAGCGGCAACGCCTCGCCGTTATCCTCGATCTGTCCCTTCGACGCGCGGTAGATGCGCGTCGGCTCCAGGAACACCACCGGATCCGGATCGCGGATGGCGGCGAGCAAGAGGCCGTAGGCGCGTTCGGGCGAGGACGGCATGACGACGCGCAAGCCCGGAATATGGGCGAGCATCGCCTCGGTGCTCTCGGAATGATGCTCGGGCGCGCGGATGCCGCCGCCATGGGGCGTGCGCAGGACCATGGGACAGCTCAGCCGCCCCTGGGTTCGGTTGCGCAGCCTCGAGGCGTGATTCACCAGCTGATCGATGCAGGGATAGATGAACCCCATGAACTGAATCTCGCCGACGGGCTTGAGGCCTTGCGCCGCCATGCCGACGCACAGCCCGCTGATCAACAGCTCCGCCAGCGGGGTGTCGATCACGCGCTCGGCGCCGAATCGCTGCTGCAGCCCGACGGTGGCGCGGAAGACGCCGCCGTTGACGCCGACGTCTTCACCGAGCACGACCACGTTGGCATCCTCTTCCATGGCGCGGGCAAGCGCCAGATTGACCGCTTCGACCAACGTGACCTCAGGCATCGGAGCCTCCGCTGAGCTCCGCCCGCTGGCTGGCATAGGCTCGCGGGAGTTCGGCGTACAGATGGTCGAACATCGTCTGTGGCGCGCGCGGCGCGGTCGCCAAATAGCGCTCGATCGCCGCCTCGATCTGCTTTTGGCAGTCGGCCGCGAGCTCCTCCTCCTGCGATTTGCCCCACGCCTTTTGACTTACGAGATAAGCGCGCAGGCGGGCGATCGGCTCCTCCTTCCAACGCGCTTGAACCTCCTCGGGCGGACGGTAGCGTGCCGCGTCATCGGCGGTCGTGTGGTCGCTGAGGCGGTAGGTCACGGCCTCGATCAAGCGCGGTCCGCCGCCGGCGCGGGCCTGCGCGATCGCATCCTCCGCCGCGGCGCGCACCGCGACGACGTCGTTGCCGTCCACCTGCTCGCCGCAAAAGCCCGCGGCGATCGCCTTCTGCGCCAGCGTCTGCGACGCCGTTTGCAGGTTAAGCGGCACCGAGATCGCCCACTGATTGTTGTTGGCGACGAACACGACGGGCAACTTGTGCACCCCGGCGAAGTTCATCGCCTCCCACACGTCGCCCTTGGAGGTAGCGCCATCGCCGAATAGGCAAACCGCAACGCGCGGCTCCTTTCTGAGCTTGAACGCATAGGCGACGCCCGCGGCGTGCGGCGCCTGGGATGCGACCGGGATGCAGTATGGAAAATCGTGGGCGGGCCCGGAGGAAAGATTGCCGCGCTCGTCGCCGCCCCAGAACAGCAGGATTTCCTCCATCTTGGTCCCGCGCCACAGCAGCGTGCCGTTGTCCCGGTAGGAGGGAAGCACGACGTCCTCCTCCCGCATGGCGCTGGCGATGCCGACCGAAACCCCCTCTTGGCCGAGCGAAACGGCGTAGGTGCCGAGCCGCCCCGTGCGTTGCAGCGAGACGGCTTTGAGATCAAAGGCTCGCGTCAGCACCATGCCGCGATAAAGGGAGATGAGGACGCCGGTGTCGGAGGCAAAGCTCGGGAGCGGTCGCAGCACCGTGCCGTCCGGCGCGAGGTAGCTGCGCCGGCGCACCTCGAAGCGTGCAATGACGGGAAGCTCTTCGTCGGCCATTGTTTTTTATCCCTCGGCTTTGATGATTTTGCTTGCCTCGCGGCGACGGAAAGACCTGCGCCCCGCCATTGCAACGGGAGTTTGCGATCAAGCTTAGGGACTCCGCGCACGCAAACAAGCTTTTAGGCGGCGCAATGCACCATTCCTGAGGTTAAAATAGGAACCGCGTTCGCTCTCCGGACGATCGCGATGGGCCGCGCGCCTTGACCTCGCGCGGCAGGCACTGTGCGTGAAGGTGGCAGCATGGACCCGGCGACAAGCGCATTGCTGACCGATCTCTACCAGCTCAACATGATGCAGGCCTATCTGGATCGGGGCGAGACCAAGACCGCGAGCTTCGAATTTTTCGTACGCAAACTTCCTAGCCAGCGCGGCTTTCTGATCGCGGCCGGGCTCGAACAGGTGCTCGAGTTTCTTAGCCATCTGCGGTTTGCTCCCGAAGAGCTTGATTGGCTCGCGCGCACCGGACGGTTCGGCAGAGACCTCATCGATTATCTCGCCGACTTGCGCTTTGCCGGCGACATCCACGCCATGCCGGAAGGGACAGTGTTCTTCGCCGACGAGCCGATCCTGCGCGTGACGGCCCCTTTGCCCCAAGCCCAGCTCGTCGAAACGCGAGTAATCAATCTCCTGCAGTTCCAATCGATGATCGCCGCCAAGGCCGCTCGCATGGTGCTGGCCGCGCCGGGCAAGCGTCTCGTCGATTTCGGGCTGCGCCGTGCGCACGGCGCCGAGGCCGGCCTGCTTGCCGCGCGCGCGAGCTACATCGCGGGCTTTGCCGGCACTGCAACGGTGCTCGCCGACCAGCTTTTCGGCATCCCTATCTTCGGCACCATGGCGCATTCCTACGTCCAGATGCACGACGATGAGGCCGAAGCATTCGAGAATTTCGCGCGCGCGCGGCCCAAGAATCTCACGTTGCTCATCGACACCTACGACACCGAGGCCGCGGCGCGTAAGGTCGTCGCGCTCGCCCCTCGGCTCAGGGCCGCGGGCATTTCGGTGGGCGGCGTGCGCCTCGACAGCGGCGACCTGATCGCGCTCTCCAAGAAGGTGCGGCGCATCCTCGACGAGGGCGGGCTCGGCGCCGTGACCATCTTCGCCAGCGGCGGCATCGACGAGAATTCGATCGCGACTATGCTGCGAGCGGGCGCCCCCATCGATGGCTTCGGCATCGGAAGCAGTTTGACCACCTCGTCCGACGCGCCGGGGCTCGATTGCGCCTACAAGCTCGAGGAGTACGCTGGGCTGCCCCGGCGCAAGCGCTCCGCCGGCAAAGCCACCTGGCCGGGGTGCAAGCAGGTATGGCGCCGGTTCGCTTCGGACGGCCGAATGGCCGGCGACATCTTATCCGTGGAGGATGACGATCGCCCCGGCGAGCCGCTGATCGAACTCGTCATGCGAGCTGGCAAGCCTCTCGAACCGCGGCCGACGCTCGACCAGATTCGGACGCGCGCGGCGCGTGAGCTCGAGCGCCTGCCCGAGCCTTTGCGCAGGCTCGAACCCGACGCATCGTATCCGGTCGAGGTGAGTGAGGCGCTGCGGCGGCTTGCGGCCGAAGTCGATGGGCGCATGGCGCAGGCGCAGGAGGCGAAGCGATGACCGACACGATCACGATCGGCGAAAGCGATGTCCTGCTGGTGGTCGACATCCAGAACGACTTCTGTCCGGGCGGCAAGCTTGCCGTTCCGCGCGGCGACGAAGTCGTGCCGATCATCAATCGCGTCGCCACGCGTTTCCGGCACGTGGTGCTGACGCAGGATTGGCATCCTCCCGGCCACCGCTCGTTTGCATCGTCGCATCGGGGCAAGCGTCCATTCGAGACCATCACCGTCGACTACGGAGCGCAGATCCTGTGGCCGGATCATTGCGTTCAAGGCACGCCCGGTGCGCAATTCCACGACGGTTTGCAGATTCCCCACGCCGAGCTCGTCTTGCGCAAAGGCTTCCGGCCCGCGATCGATTCCTATTCGGCCTTCTATGAGAACGACCGCAAGACCCCGACCGGCCTTGCCGGTTATCTGCGCGAGCGGGGCCTCACCCGCGTCTTCGCCGCGGGTCTCGCGCTCGATTTCTGCGTACGCTACTCGGCCGAGGACGCGCGCCGCGAGGGCTTTGCCGTGGTCGTGATCGAGGATGCGTGCCGCGGCATCGACGTCGACGGCTCGGTCGCCGCCACGCGCGAGAGCTTCGCGCCGTTGGGCGTCACGGCCGTTGCCGCTGACGCTATCGGTTGAGCCGACCCTGCTGCGAGCATCTGCGGGAAGGTCTTTCCCAATTTGGCCGCGCGTGTGAAGATTGCAGGCCCGCCGCCTGATGTCGTGTCCGGTCCTCTTCGGCGGCCGATCTGTCAGCAGGCGAGGGGGGAGGTCGCCGCCAATCCCAAACTCCGTGCGGCGCAACGAGGAGGCGGCCCATGCGTTCAGCGCCGACCGGGGCCTCCGCCCGCGCTGTCGATGCGTTCTTGAGCCGATACCCCGCGCGTGCGCTGTTCGCCGCAACGGTCGCCCTGGCTTTGCTGGCGAGCGAGGTTGCGGCCGCGCCGCGCGCGGTGGTGCTCGAGATCGAGGGTGCGATCGGTCCGGCGGTTGCCGATTACGTCGTACGCGAGCTGCGCGGCATCGGGCAATCCGACACCCGCCTCGTTGTCTTGCGCATGAATACGCCGGGCGGGCTCGACACGTCCATGCGCACCATCATTCGCGCCATCCTGTCGTCGCCGGTGCCGGTTGCCGCCTACGTGGCGCCGAGCGGCGCGCGGGCGGCGAGCGCGGGCACCTACATCACCTACGCGAGCGCGATCGCCGCCATGGCTCCGGGCACCAACCTCGGCGCCGCCACTCCGATCCAATTGGGACGCGTCCCGAACCTTCCGGGCGGGGCTCCGGAACAGCCAGCCGGGCAAAAAGGCAAGGAGAAGGGGAGCGAGGGCAACTCCGGCGCCGAGCCCGCGGATACCGAGACCCGCAAGGCGGTCAACGACGCCGTGGCCTACATCCGCGGCTTGGCCGAGCTCAATGACCGCAACGCCGACTGGGCGGCGGAGGCGGTGCGCACGGCGGTGAGCCTCCCGGCATCCGAGGCGCTCAAGCTTCACGTCATCGACGTGATTGCCGACGACGTGCCTGATCTTCTGCGCAAGATCGATGGACGGACCGTGAAGGTCGCGGGAAAGCCTGAGCGCTTGGCGACCGCGGGACTCGACGTCGTGACGGCGGCACCGGACTGGCGGACCGAGCTGCTCGCCGTCATCACCGATCCGAACGTGGCTTTCATATTGATGCTGATCGGGGTGTACGGGCTGATATTCGAATTCCTCAATCCCGGAGCGGTCGCCCCTGGTCTCGTCGGGAGCATCAGCCTCTTGGTCGCGCTCTATGCGCTCAACCTGCTCCCCATCAACTACGCCGGCGCGGCGCTGGTGCTGCTCGGTATCGGGCTCATGGTGGCCGAGGCCCATATCGGCTCCTTCGGCGTCATCGGGGTCGGCGGCATTATCGCGTTCGTGATCGGCGCGATCATGATGTTTCCGCCCGGCGCGCCGGGCCTCACCCTTTCGCTTTCGGTGGTCGCAGCGGCGACCGCCACGACCGCGGCGCTATTCCTGCTGGTCCTCACCATGCTGCTGCGGTCGCGGCGGCGGCCGGTCGTCACCGGCAAGGAGGGGCTGCTCGGCGCCGAGGGCGAGACGGTAGCGTGGGACGGAGAAGAGGGAAGAGTGCGCGTCAACGGGGAGATCTGGCGTGCGCGCGCTCGCCTGCCGCTGCAGCCGGGGGCTCGCATCAAAGTCATCAACCGCGAGGGCCTCGTTCTCGTCGTCGAACCGGCCTGACGATCCCCCACCGACCACAAGGAGGAAGACCAATGCTTTCCCTCGCCACCATCGCCGTTTTGGCGATCTTCGTCGTGATCATCCTGTTCTCGGCGGTCCGGATCCTGCGCGAATACGAGCGCGGCGTCGTGTTCACCCTCGGGCGTTACACCGGCACGAAGGGACCGGGGTTCTTTCTGCTCGTGCCGCTGGTGCAGCAGATGGTGCGGGTCGATCTTCGCGTGGTCGTCGACGAGGTGCCGACCCAGGACGTAATTTCGCGCGACAACGTGTCGGTCAAAGTCAATGCCGTGATCTACTTCCGCGTCGTCGATGCCGAGCGCGCGGTCATTCAGGTCTACAATTATCTCGCCGCAACCAGCCAGCTTGCGCAGACCACGCTGCGCTGGGTGCTGGGCAAGCGCCAGCTCGACCAGATGTTGGCCGAGCGCGACAAGCTCAATGCCGACATTCAGGACGTGCTCGACAAGCAGACCGAAGGGTGGGGTATCAAGGTCTCGACCGTGGAAATCAAGCGCATCGATCTCGACGAGAGCATGATCCGCGCGATCGCCCGCCAAGCCGAGGCCGAACGCACCCGCCGCGCCAAGATCATCAACGCCGAGGGAGAGCAGCAAGCGGCGCAAAAGCTGCTCGACGCCGCCCAAATCCTCGCGCCGGTGCCGCAGGCGATGCAGCTGCGTTATCTCGCGACCTTGTTCGATATCGCGGGCGAGCGCAGCTCGACCATCGTGTTTCCGTTCCCCATCGAGATGATGCAGGCTTGGACGTCGCATGCCCCCGCGGCAAAGGGCTGAGCCGTTTGCACGCGGCCGCGTGGACAAGGACCGGTGGAGCGACAAAAAAAGGCCGCTTGACGTTTCAAGCGGCCCAAGTTTGGGAGGAACGCGACAGACGAACTAATGCCGCCCATCGCACCGCTTCATTTGCGAAGTGCGTCATCGAAATTCAAGTGCCGTACGTCGGCGCGCCTCCTCGCTTCGCGAATCCCGTTACCCATAAGAATTTGCTTCGCTCAAGCGGCGAGGCGGGCGTAGTCCTTGGTCGCCATGACCTGCACGCGGCGCATGTAGCGCGGCTCATCCGGGAGGTAGTCGGCCACGGCGTTGTGCACGGTGCCGATATTGTCCCACATCAGCACGTCGCCCTCCGCCCATGCGTGGGCGTAGAAATATTTCCGCTGCTGCTGATGCTTGAAGAGATACTCCAGCAGCTCGGCGCTTTCGGCCTCGGGCATGCCATCGATACGTGTGGCGTAGCCCGGGTTGCAGTAGAGGACGGTGCGGCCGGTGATGGGGTGAGTGCGAAAGATCGGCTGCGACACCGGCGGCTTTTTGGCGCGCTGCTCCGCCGTTAGCGCTGCGCGGCGCGAGCCGGGCCGCGCGCGCATCATGTCCCAGAATTTAGCGAAGTCGTGGGTGGCGGTGCGGCCTTCGAGCCGCCTTTTGATTTCGTCGGGTAGATCCTCGTAGGCCGCATGCATGTTGCGGAACTGCGTATCGCCCAGCGGCCGGCCGTCGCGCGCAGGCACCTTGATGGCGTAGAGGACGTTGGCGAGCGCGATTTCCTTGCTGTAGGACATATCGGTGTGCCAGCCCTGTCCGGCGTCGCCGAGCCCGATCGGTTTGCCGTTCTCCGTCATGTTGGACAGCACCATCACCTCGGGAAAGCCGGGCTCGTGGAACTGATTGGCGACGTTGATCTCGAGCTCGCCGAACCTGCGCCCGAAGCGCGCGAATTGCTCCGTCTCGAGCCGCTGCTTGGGAAAGCACAGCACGCCATGCTCGCCGAGCGCCCGCAGGATCTGCTTGAAGTCGCTGTCCGGGATCGGTTGGGCCAGATCCATCCCCTCGATGCTGGCGCCCAGTGCCTTACCGCTGGAATGGATGTCCATGCCTTGCCCAGTCCTCAGTCGATATGCGCGCCCGACGCCTTGATGATCGGCGCCCACTTCGCCAGCTCCGCTTTGATGAACGCGGTAGCCTGCTTCGGCGTGCTGCCCGGCGTCGGGTCGATGCCGGCCTCCTGCAGGCGTTTGAACACCGCAGGGTCGTCGAGGGCCTTGTCTATAGCCTCGCTGAGGCGCTCGACGATCGGCTGCGGCGTGCCCGCGGGCGCGAGGATTGCGTTCCAAGTATAGCACTCGAAGCCCTTCAACCCCTGCTCCTGCAACGTCGGCAGCTCCGGCATCGCCCGCATACGCGTCGCCATGCCCGCGCCGATGGCGCGGATCGCGCCCGACTGCGCCTGCGGCAGTGCGGTTGGCGTGGCATCGAACGCCATCGAAATCTGGCCGCCGACCAAATCCGACATCATCGGCGCGGACCCGCGATAGGGCACATGCACGATGTTGATGCCGCCCGCCAGCGCTTTGAATTGCTCGCCGCACAGATGCAGGATCGAGCCAAGGCCGGAGGAGCCGTAGGTGAACTTCCCGGGATTTTCCCTGATCAACGCGACAAGGCTCTTGACGTCCGTCGCCGGAACGGAAGGGTGGACCCCGAGCAGCGTCGGCGTCACGCCGACCTGCCCGATCGGCGCGAAATCGCGAACCGGATCGTACGGCATGCTCTTGTACAGCCCCGGATTGATGGCGTGGGTGGACACCGTCGCCATCAGCAAGGTGTAACCGTCAGGTGGCGCCTTCGCGACCAGATCGGCGCCGATGTTGCCGCCCGCGCCCGCCTTGTTCTCCACCACGAACTGCTGCCCCAGCAGGTCGCCCATCTTCGCACCCATGACGCGCGCGACAGTGTCGGTTGGGCCGCCGGCCGAGAACGACACGACGATGCGGACCGGTTTGGATGGATACCTGTCTTCGGCCTTCGCGCCCCCGAACGCGAATGCCACGACAATGCCGGCGAGAATGGCCGGCGTTCGATGCGGCGCGTCCATGGCGTCTTCTCCCAGATTTTGTGAACACGATAGCATGTCGTGAAAACCGGATCATCAACCGACTTGCAGTCCTTTTACCGGCGGGCTTGACTAGCGACGGCGGACCGCTGCGGCGATACGTAGCGGCCCTGACGACGGGAACGGTGCCGCGTGAGTTCATCTAGACAAAAGCCTACGGCATCTCGGCCAAAGCCCTTGGCATCGATGCAGGGGCTTACGCTCTTGTTTGCTCTCTTGCTCGTTGTCCTGCTCGCTTTCTTGTTCGCTCTCTTGGGCTCGTGCGCGCAGAGCGTGCCCGCATCGGCGCAAACCAGTCAACCGCCCGCGGCGGACTTGGCGGCATATACCGGCGCGGATCGCATGGAGAAGCTCGTCGCGGCGGCGAAGAAGGAGGGCTCCGTCGCCGTCTACAGCTCGGCGGCGCCCGACGACATGGCGGCGCTCATCGCCGCGTTCGAGAAGAGGTATGGCGTCAAGGTCCGGCTCTGGCGCGCCAGCTCGGAAAACATCGTGCAACGCGCGGTGGTCGAGGCCCGCGGCGGCCGTTTCGATGCCGATGTGTTCGAGACGGGCGCCATCGCGATGGAGTCGATGCAACGCGAACGGCTGTTCCGGGAGATCAAAACGCCCGCGCTATCGGCGCTCCTTCCGGCTGCAATCTTGCCGCATCGGGAGTGGATCGGCACACGCTTGAACATTTTCGTCGCCGCCTACAACACCGGACTCATCAAGAAGGGCGAGCTGCCGAAACGTTACGACGATCTCCTCGATCGGCGCTGGGCGGGCAAGCTCGGCGTCGAGGCCGAGGACAGCGACTGGTTCGGCGGGGTCGTGAGCGCGCTGGGCGAGGACAAGGGCCTCAAGCTGTTTCGCGATATCGTCGCCGCCAACGGCATATCGGTGCGCAAGGGTCATACCTTGCTGGCGAACCTCGTGGTCTCGGGTGAAGTTCCGCTCGCCCTCTCCGCTTACGCCTACAAGGCCGAGCAGTTGCGCAAGAACGGCGCGCCAATCGACTGGTTCGTCATTCCGCCCGGCGTGGCACGCTTCGAAGGCGCCGGCGTCGCCCGCCGCGCCTCGCATCCGAATGCCGCAATCCTCTTTTTCGAGTTCATGCTCACCGATGGGCAGGACATCCTGCTTGCTCGCGATTTCTTTCCGGCTCGGGCGAACGCAAGGCCGCTGCCTGAGGGTGCTGCCATGCACTTTCTCGATCCCGCCAAGGGGCTGGACGAAGATCCGAAATGGAGTAAACAATACCGCGATATCGTCGCCAATCAGGCGCACTGAGTACGTGCGATCGTAGAGAAAGCCACAGAGGAATACGCGTGGGCGACAAACGGGACGATCCGCTTATGGAAGCGGCAGCAGCGGCTTTTGTCCCGGATGCAGCTGCATGTCGACGGCAGCGAGCAGCGCCGCGGTGCCGGCATAATTTCCCATCAGCATCACCAGCTCGACGAGCTTGTTCGGCCCCAACAGCGCTTTGACCTTGGCGAAGATTTCCGGCGTTACCCTATGGTCGCGGAAAATCTGCCGGCCGAGCTCGATCACCGTCGCATCGGTTTCATCGAGGCCCGCGGTGCTCAGCCGGTGCTTGATCACGTCGATGACGCGCGGCTCGATGCCTTCCTTCAACGCCTCCGGCTCGTGCGCCGACCATTCGAATTGGCTGTCCATCTCGCGCGCGGTGGTGAGGATCGCGATCTCGCGGATGCGCGGGGCAAAGCCCGCCTCGAAGCGCAGGTAACGGTTGAGCGCGCGCGCGTGCGCTGACGCCTTCGGGCTGTAGAGCCCGATCCCGGTCGGGCCCTGAAGGCCCGCGATCGATGCACCCGGCGCCGTTGCACGGTCGTAGTGGGCCTTGCCGGCCTCGTCCAAATCTTCGCGTTTTGGCAGCGGCAGGCGAAACCCCGATTGGGGGTCGATGTCGGATGGCATGCTAGGTCTAGGTCCCATGGTCGGCGGGGAGCCAACCTGCGTGAAAGCCGGCTGCGCCCCGGCGAGAATGGCGGCGGCGCCGGTGAGGCAAATAAGCTGGAGGCAGCGCCGGCGCATGAGCCATCCCCATTGGGATACTCAATGCCGGGAATTGTCGTCTATCTGAATGCAATCCGCCAGGCGTTCTTGAATGCCGGCCAGGGCCTGAGGGGATATCGCCGGTATATTCCGTAGTGCAGCAGGAGGCGTTGCAGGAATAGCACCTTGTCCACTCCCATTCTCGGTATCCACCAACGCCAAGGCGGCGCGATGGTTCCGATCTTTTCTGAGTCGGCGGGATCAGTCGAGAAAATATGCGGCCCTGGTCCAGTCGACGCCAGCGGCTCCCTGCCGGAGCATGGTCAATACGGCCGGCCGGGAGTACTCAACTCAACGCCGGGACAATCTCCCGACCGGCCGGGCCTTACGGAACGAGTGCGGCTGAAATCTCCTGAAGGTACGGCGGACACCGGGCGGAAATTCAAGCCCGCGTGGATACCCTTAGAACGAGTGTGTTTCGCTTTGATGACGCCGGCGCGACAGTCCAGCGTTGAAAGGGCGTGGCCGGCGGGAACGGGGCGTCAGGGCTGGCGGCGGCGTCAGATGGCGGCTGCGATCGTTCCGCGGCATTCCCCCAGCCCGATGGTTGCAAAGCCTTGGCGCCGGCAGCGCGCCCGCATGACAACGGTGTCGCCGTCTTCGAGGAAACGGCGCGTTTCGCCGGATGGGAGTTCGATCGGCCGTCGTCCGCCGGCCGAGATCTCGAGCAAGCTGCCGAGCCCGCTGTCCTCCGGCGCCGAGATCGTGCCGGTGCCGAATAGATCGCCCGCACGCAGATTGCAGCCGCCGCTGCTGTGATGCGTCACGAGCTGGGCCACGGTCCAGTAAAGATGGCGTGCGTTGCCGACGCACAATCGTTGCGGGGCAAGTCCTTTCGCCTGCAGACCCGGCGTGAGCAGAAACACCTCGAGCTCGATGTCGAGGGCGCCCGCGGCCTGGTCCGCCGCGTCCAAGAGATGGGGCAGAGGCGCTGGATCGCCCACCGGCCGCGGCGCCTGCGCCATCCGAAACGGCGCCAGCGCCTCCGGGGTGACGACCCAGGGCGAGATGGTGGTCAAAAAGCTCTTGCCGAGGAAGGGGCCGAGCGGCTGGTATTCCCACGCCTGGACGTCGCGCGCGGACCAATCGTTCAGCAGGCAGAAGCCGGCGATGTGGCTTGCCGCATCTGCGATGGCAACCGGTGTGCCCAGCTCGTTGCCAGGGCCGATCCAAACTCCGAGCTCGAGCTCGTAGTCGAGACTGCGGGAAGGCCCGAAGCTCGGCACCGTTTCGGTTGACGGTTTGCGCTGGCCGCTCGGGCGGCGCAGCATCGCCCCCGACACGGCGATGGAGGAGGCGCGGCCGTGATAGCCGATCGGCACGTATTTGTAATTCGGCAGCAGCGGATTGTCGGGGCGAAACAGCTTACCCGCATTGGCGGCGTGGTGGATGCCGGCGAAAAAATCGGTGTAGTCGCCGATCGCCGCCGGAAGCTCGAGGCGGCAATCGTCGGCGCGGTGAACGAGCCGCGGTCGCAGCGCTTCGATCTTGGCGCGCTGGCGGCCATCGGCGTCGAGAATGTCGCCGAGGCGGCGGCGGAGCGCGACGCGCGCCTCGCGGCCGAGCGCGAACAGCGGGTTGAGCGCCGCGCCGCAAGCGGCCTCGGCGGCCCGACCGGCGAGCCCATCGAACAGGCCGAGCTCGAGCGCGGCGGCGAGGTCGAAGATCTCGTCGCCGATCGCGACGCCGCCGCGGGCGGCGCCTCCCGGCGGCGCGAACACGCACAGCGGCAGGTTCTGGATCGGAAAGTCGGCGTGCGCATTGGCCGAGGCGACCCAGCTGCGCCGCGCCGGTGAATGGGTCGCATCGATCATGGCCTGATGTGCGCTCACGGTTTCGCGCCGCTCGGATCGAAGTGCCTGCGCAAACCCTTCCAGCAGTCGATGTAGTCGTCCTGCCGCTCCTTGAGGTTGGCGGCGTATTTCGTCAGCCGCTGCGGGAACCGGGTCTCGAACATGAACGCCATGGTGTCGGTCAGCTTGACCGGCTTGAGCTCGCTGTTGCTCGCATGCTCGAAGGCGGTCTCATCCGGTCCGTGCGGCAGCATGCAATTATGGAGCGAGATGCCACCCGGCACGAAACCCTGCGGTTTCGCGTCGTAGACGCCGTAGATCAGCCCCATGAACTCCGACATCAGGTTGCGGTGATACCACGGCGGCCGGAAGGTATTTTCCGCCACCTGCCAGCGCTCCGGGAAAATGACGAGATCGACATTGGCGGTGCCGGGCGTTTCCGACGGCGCGGTCATGACCGTGAAGATCGACGGATCGGGGTGATCGAACAGCAACGCCCCCACGGGGGAGAAACGCCGCAGATCGTATTTGTAAGGCGCGTAGTTGCCGTGCCAGGCGACCACGTCGAGCGGCGATTGGCCGATCTCGGTCGCGTAGAGCTCGCCGCCCCACTTCACCAGCAGGGTCGAGGGCTCCTCCTTATCCTCGTACGCGGCGACGGGGGTGAGGAAGTCGCGCGGATTGGCGAGGCAATTGGCGCCGATCGGTCCGCGATAGGGCAGCGTGAAAGCGCCGCCGTAGTTTTCGCACATATAGGCGCGCGCGGGCCCGTCGAGGAGCTCGACCTTGAAGATCATGCCGCGTTGGATCACGCAGATCTCGCCGGGCGCGATGTCGATCACGCCGAACTCGGTGCGGAAGCGAAGCTTGTTCTGCTGCGCGACGATGAGGAGCTCGCCGTCCGCGTTGAAGAAATACTCGTTGCGCATGGATGCGGTCACGAGCAGCACATGCGCTGCCATGCCGGCGCGCGTCTCGGCGTCGCCGGCCGTGGTCATGGTGCGCAGGCCGCTCACGAAGGTGAGCGTCTCCTGCGGTATCGGGATCGGCCCCCAACGCAGCTGCCCGATCGGCAGGTCGCTCTCCTCCCGAGCTGCCGGCGCAGTGCGCATGAACCCCTTGTCTATCCTGCGGTAACGCGCCGAATGCTTGACCGTGGGCCGGATGCGGTAAAGCCAGGAGCGCTGGTTGGTGGATTGCGGCGCGGTGAACGGCGAGCCGGACAGCTGCTCGGCATAGAGGCCGAACTTGACCTTTTGCGGGGAATTGCGCCCGACCGGCAGCGCGCCTGCAAGCGCCTCGCTCTCGAACGAGTTGCCGAAGCCCGACATGTAGCCGGCAACGAGACTGGCAGGATCGGCCTTTGCTCCAAATCGCGACGCATCCTGAACGTTCATGGCGATCCTCCGTTCGGTCGAAGCCGTGAGGCAGAGGATCATACTCTAGCGCATCGTCGCGGGCAGCCAGAGCGCGATCTGCGGAAAAATCATCAGCAGCACGGTCGTGATCACGATCGACAGCATGAGGATGCTGGTTCCCTTGTAGACCTTCATGAGATCGACGCCCGCCGTCGCGCTCACGATGAACGCGACCAGGCCGACCGGTGGGAACACGAGTCCCATCGCCACCATCATCATCGAGATCACCCCGAACCAGATCGGATCGAAGTCGAGCGAGGTGATCAGCGGGAAGGTGAGCTGGAGCGTGAGCAGCAGCAGGGGAATTTCGTCCATGAACATGCTGATGACGAAGTAGGCCACCACGATGCCGATGACGACCACCCAGCGATTGAGCTCCATGGCGATGACGGCGGTGACCACCTCCTGGGGAATGCGGCTCAATGCCATGTAGTAACCGAAGATCGTCGCGCCGAGGAGGATGAGAAAAATCATCGCCGAGGTACGAATGGTGGATTTCACGGCGTCGATCGCCTCCGCGAAAGTGAGGCGGCCGAATACTGCGCCGATCACGCCGGCGAGCAAGGCGCCGAGCGCGCCCACCTCCGTCGGCGTCGCGACGCCGGTGTAGAGCAGCACCAGCACGAGCAGGATGAGCAGCAGGCTCGGCCAGATGCGCACGAGGCTCGCCCACCGTTCCTGCGCGCTGACGCGGTAGGTCGAGGGTGCGTGCTTGGGGCTGATGACGACCCACAGATAGACCATGACCGCGAGTAGGATGCCGGCGATGATTCCCGGCACGACTCCGGCGATCAGCAGTTTGCCGATCGAGGTTTGGGTGGCGATGCCGTAGATCACCATGGCGATGCTCGGCGGGATCAAAATGTCGAGCGTCGCTCCGATGCCGATCGCGCCGGCGGCGAGCTCGTCCGAATAGCCATGGCGGCGCATTTCCGGCATCGCGATCTTGGACATGACCGAAGCCGCGGCGGTGCTCGCGCCGGACATGGCGCCGAAAATGCCGCAAGCGAAGACGGTGGCGATGGCGAGCCCGCCCTTGATATGCGAACACCAGTTGCTGGCGGCGGCATAAAGGTCGCGGGCGAGCCCGCTCGAGGCGGAGAAGAACGCCATCAGGATGAACATGGGGATGGTAGTCAGCGCGTAGTCGGCAACCGTGCTGAACGGCGCCAGGCTGAGGATGCCCATCACCTTGCTGGCGTCGCCGGTGACGAGATAGATGCCGAGCATGCCCGAGCCGGCGAGCGCGACCGCGATCGGCACGCCGAAGACGAGCGCAACAACCAGCACCAGGAGGGGGAGAGCGACCATCTGCGATCTTGGCGGCCAGTGTGGCGGTTCAGAAGTCCGCATCATTTTTGCAGCGAGTCCGAAATGCGGACTTCTGAACCAAAGCCACACTAGATTAATAAGCTGCTAGTGTCCTTCGATTCCGAAAGTTTGCAGACGAGGCTGCGGCACAATGATGCGAACTTCGGAATCGGGACACTAGGCGGACGGCGCCTCTTCCCTGAACAGATACGACCGGCCGCTGCGGATGCGCGTGAAGTCGATCAACATGAGAATAGTCAGCGCAAAAAAGCCCAAGGGGACGAGGCAGTAGGCCGGTCCGACCAAGAGCGGCAGCGCGCTCAGCGTCGTCTCCTCGCGCAGTCCGCGCAGCGCCTGCTGGCCGGTTGCCACCAGCGTGATCAAGCAGAACAGCAGCGACACGAGGTGTGCGGCATAATTGACCGACAGCTGCAGCGGGCGAGACAGCCGGTCGACCAGGAACGTCACGCGGATGAAAACGCCGCCGCGATAGGCATATGAGAGCCCCAAAAAAATCGCCGCCACCATCAAGTACTTTTCAGTGATTTCGTAGGCGCCGGTGATCGGCCGATTGAAAAGATAGCGGCTGAGCGCATCGGCGGATGTGAGACACATGATAGCGATGGTCGCGACCACGCTGGTGTAGACCAGCGCAAGCTCGCAGCACCACAACACCTTGCCGATGGCGCGCAGGACGCTCACCGTGTTGCCGCGGCGCCGCTGGACGGCCAGTGAGGAAGGTTGCGCACTAGTTCTTGAGCAGTTCGAGGGCGGCGTTGAGGATTTCGCGCGCGTTGGCGTGACCCTTGCCCTCCATCTTCTTCACCCACTCGTTCCAGATCGGCTCGCCCGCGAGCTTGGTCCAGCGCGCAAGCTCGTCGGGCGGGACCATATAACGGTTGAGCTCGTAGTTTCCGGCTTTGGCTCGCTCGATCACGCCTTGCTTCGCGGTATCGAAGAAATTCCTGCCCCAGAATTTTGCTCCCGTCAGACCGCTGACGGTCATGATCGCGCCGCGCACGTCCTGGGGCAGCGACTGCCACTTTTGCTTATTGGCGCACAGCGAGAAATACGCCGCGTAGAACGGGGCGATGGTGTAGTTTTTCGCCACCTC
Organism: Hyphomicrobiales bacterium; assembly: GCA_019237215.1. Taxonomy (GTDB): domain Bacteria; phylum Pseudomonadota; class Alphaproteobacteria; order Rhizobiales; family Xanthobacteraceae; genus VAZQ01. Next base: position 38,244 of record JAFAHL010000443.1, read on the forward strand.
GTAGAGCCTGAATGCCTGCACCGCCTCCCACGGAGCGGCGGCGCCGTCGACCACGCCTTTATCGAGCGACTGGTAGACGTCGGGCATCGGAATCAGCGTCGGCACTGCTCCGAGCGCCTTGGCCATTTCGGTGGGTGGCCCGCCCAAGACGCGGAACTTCAATCCCTTGAATTCATCGAGCGTGTTCACTTGCCGCTTGGAGACCAAGACGTTGGGCGAACTTGTGTAGAGGACGAGCGGCTCGATCTCGCTGTATTCCTTCTGCACCGCCGGGAATTTCTCATAGAGCTTCCAAAGCGCTTCGCTTCCCTTCTCGGCCGAGCTGATCGGCAAAAACGGCAGCGAGACGACGTCCGACAACGGCGTCTGCTCGGGCCAATAGCCCTGCACGCACCAGCCGATATCGGCGATGCCGCCGCGGATGCCCTTCCACATGTCCACGCCCTTGATCAGGGTCTGCGATGGATAGATCTCGATCTTGACGCGGCCCTTGGTTGCCTCCTCGACCTGTTTCACCCAGGGCTGCAGCGCGTGCGAGGGCCCCCATCCGGTCGGAGAGTTCTGGTCGGCAAGCGTCAGCTTGATCTCTTGTGCCGCCGCCACCCCCGCCCAGGCAAAGGACGCAGCGATCAGACCGGCCAGGGCCAGGGTCTTTGTCTCGGGCATGTTCACTCCCTTCCGCGTTAGTATTTTAATCGTTGACGCGCCCGCGCGCGCAGCGGTGGCGATAGTGCCGCTCCTCCCGCGCTCAGACAAGCGACATTGCGTGAGCCGCCCGCATCCCAAGCATCGGTGCAGCGCTCGGGATTGTTACTTGATGAGCCGGTTCGTATAGAGATCGTCCGCGACTTGAGCTTCGAGTCGCCGCGCGAGAATTCCTGCAGCTTGCCGAGATGCCGTCGAACAGCAAATTGCACGTCATTGCGAGCGCCGATCTCCAGCGCTTCGCGAGCGCGCTGTTTGCGGCGGCGGGCGTTGCGCCGCCCATGGCAGATGAATGGGCGAAGTCGCTGGTTTGGGCGAATCTGCGAGGCGTTGATTCGCACGGGGTCTTACGGATCCCGGGCTACATCGAACGGCTGAAGACCAAGGCCATCAACCCCGCTCCGGACATGCGGGTGGAGCAGCGCTCCGGCGCGATCGCGATTTTGGAGGCGGATCGAGCGCCGGGAGCGGTGGCCATGGCGATGGCGATGGACGAGGCGATCGCGCGTGCGCGCGAAATCCACCTCGGCTGGTGCGCCGCGCGCAATATCACCCACGCGGGCGCCGTCGGCTACCTCGCGCTGCAGGCCGCGAATGCGGGAATGGCAGGCATCGTCATGTCGGCGTCGGGACCCATGATGGCCTACCACGGTGCCAAGGTCGCCGGCGTCTCGAGCAATCCGCTCGCGATCGCCTTTCCTGCCAGAAACCGACCGCCGCTACTACTCGATATGTCCACGTCGAATGTCGCCATGGGGAAGGTGATGAGCGCGCGCGATGCCGGGCGCGAGATTCCGCTCGGCTGGGGGCTGGACGCGCACGGACGCGATACCACCGATCCCAGGAAGCTCGCGACGCTGCTGCCGCTCGGCGGAGCAAAAGGGTCCGCTCTTTCCTTCATGATCGAGTGCCTCTGCAGTCTCACGGTCAACAACCCGATCATCGCGCCCGCGCTTGCCGCCGGCGGCAAGCTCGATGCTCCGTTTCTCAACGGTGTTGCAATCGCGCTCGATCTCGCGGCGTTCGGCGATCGCGAGCGCATTCTCGGCGAGGCGGATCGCCTCGCACGCTTCATTGCGGCGCTTCCCCCTGCCGATGGCGTCGAACGCATCTACCTTCCGGGCGAGCGCGGCGACAGCATCTTGCAGGCGCGAATGCGCGACGGCATTCCCCTGCCGCAGGGCACGTGGTCGCGGCTGCTGGCCTGCGCCAAGGCGCTCGCAGTGGCGCCGCCGTGACGCGGGCGACCCCTCAGGGGCTTGTGTCGTCCCCTAACGAGCCGGGTTCGCTATTCCTCATGCCGCCAGGCGGGCTTGCGCTTGTTGAGAAATGCTTCCATGCCTTCGCGCCCTTCGGACGACGCGCGGGCCTCGGCGATGCTGCGAACGGTCAAAGCCTCGAGCGCGTCGTCGACCGGGCGACCCGCGATCTCGGCTATCAGCCGTTTCGCGCGCGATTGGGAGTGCGGACCTCCGGCAAGCAAAGCAGAAATCACTCCCTCGATCGCTTCGTCGAGGCCGCTCTGCGGAACCACTTTGTGCACGAGGCCCAATCGGCACGCGTCCGCGGCGGAAAACGACTCCCCGGTCAAGAAGTAGCGGCGGGCTGCTCTGGCGCCGATGGCCGCGAGAACGTAAGGGCTGATCGTCGAGGGGACGAGGCCGATGCGCACCTCCGAGATCGAGAACACCGCCTCGTCGGCGGCGACCGCGATATCGCACGCTGCGACCAGCCCGATGCCCGCGGCGTAGGCCGCGCCATTGACCCGGGCTATGGTCGGCTTTGGCAGCTCATTGAGCGCGCGCAGCATCGCGCTGATCGTTTTTGCGCTCGCCAAATTCTCCGCTTCACGACCAATCGCCATGCGGCGCATCCAGTCGAGGTCGGCGCCGGCCGAAAACGCGACGTCACGGCCGGTGAGAACAACGATGCGCGTTTCGCCGTCTGTGCCGAGCGTCTTGAACGCGTCGGTCAGCGAACGGATGACAGTGTCGTCGATTGCATTGCGCACACGCGGCCGGTTGATCGCGACGGTGGCAACGCCGCGCGCGTCCTTGGCGACGATAACCGAGGGTTCGCTCATCTCAGCGCCTCCGCCATCGCAGGCTCGCAACGAATGGAATTCTCCACACTGCACTATTTCTCGCCGCTCGCAAACCGCCATGGGGCCGCGTTGAAGCTGGTTTGGTGCCGAAACCCGCATTCAGACGAGAAACTTACGGCTGGGTCTGCGCCGCTGTCCCCGCCTCTCGCGTCGGACGATCGCCAATGTCACACAATCGTCATGGGCATCGAATGTAACAGGTCGAAGCCAACGCCAAATCCTGGGTTCCCATCCATGACCAATGATCTGAAGGCGCGGTCCGACCGCATCAATGGCGAGATGCTCGACACCATCGACGAAGAACTCGAGATGGAGATCGACGACGATCGCCTGGCCAAGCTGTTGACCGAGATCGCCGAGCATCCCCAGCCGGCGACGCTCGATCGTCGCGTCTACTTCAAGGAGTTGCTTCGTCTGCAAGGCGAACTAGTGAAACTGCAGGACTGGGTCGTGCACCACAAGCTGAAGGTCGTGGTCCTCTTCGAGGGCCGCGACGCGGCGGGAAAGGGCGGGGTCATCAAGCGGATCACGCAGCGCCTCAATCCGCGGATCTGCCGGGTCACGGCGCTTCCGGCTCCCAGCGAGCGCGAACGCACCCAGTGGTATTTTCAGCGCTACGTGGCGCATCTGCCGGCCGGCGGAGAAATCGTCCTGTTCGACCGCAGCTGGTACAACCGCGCCGGCGTCGAGCGGGTGATGGGATTCTGCACGGAAGAACAATACCAGGAATTCTTCCATTCCGTTCCCGAATTCGAGCGCATGCTGGTGCGTTCCGGCATTATCCTGCTGAAGTACTGGTTTTCCATCAGCGACGAGGAGCAGCAATTTCGCTTCCTCATGCGCATCCACGATCCACTCAAGCAATGGAAGCTCAGTCCCATGGACGTCGAGTCGAGGGCGCGCTGGGAGCAATACACCAAAGCCAAAGAGATCATGTTGGAGCGCACTAATATCCCCGAGGCGCACTGGTGGATCGTCGACGCCGACGACAAGAAGAAGGCGCGCCTGAATTGCATCTCGCACCTATTGAGCCAAATTCCCTATGAGCACATCCATCATCAGGAGATCGCGTTGCCGCCGCGTGTCCACAACCCCGATTATCACCGGGGACCTATCCCCGAGCAGATGCACGTCCCAGCGATCTATTAGGCTGGGAACGCGTAGATGACGCCGGTATCGGATTGCCTGCGCCCCGAAGCGAGCTGATTTACTGCAAGGCGGAACAAACCACGCAGTGGCGGCCGAAAAGCGACCAGCTCAGCGTCGCCAACGCTTCAGAGCGACGCCAGCAATTTGCCGAATGCGTGGATCGCGCCAGCGACCTTGCCCCGCCGCAGCGAGCTCCCGATCATCGCATTGAGCCAAGTGACGACGGTCGTATCGAGGTCCTTTTCCAAGAGCTCGATATTGTGGATGCTGCCCCAGCCGCCGCATGGAATGTAAATGCCGTCGGGCTTGGTCGCGGCTGCGAGATAGGTCTTGCGCGCCACGTTATACTCGACCGGAATCGGCAGGCGCCGCGATCAACGCGAGCACAGACAAGCACGCCAGCGCGGTCGTGACCCGACGCATTGCCGGGATACCTCTTAGGCCACCGCCGTGCCGCCCACGCGCGACGGCATCGCCGCAGCGCGCGAGGTCTGCGCCGGCGCGAACGGCGCGCGCAATCCCGCCTGCACCATCAGTGGAAGCACCTCTTCGTTCCACTGCGCGAGCTCTTCCTTGTATCTGACCCAGGAGATCAGGCAGCCGTCGACCCCGATATCGGCGAGCTTGCCGAGCTCGTCGACGATCTGTTCCGCCGTCCCCACCAGCGGGTAGCCGCCGTGACCGGCGATGAAATGCGCCTTGTGTCCATCCAGCGTCTTGGCGTCGAGGGTCTGATTGTGCAGCCCGAAGATCTTCAAGAGATTGCCGGCGGCTTCCCAATCGCCCTTCTCGTAGACGTAGTAGTTGAGATAATCCTTGGCCTCCTTCTCGCTCCCCCGGCAGACGACGTAGACGTGGATCCAAATCCGCGTTTCGCGCCCATGCGAACGGGCCATTTGCTTGAGATGATCGATCTGCGCCTTCGCGCCTTCGAGGTACGTGCGGTCCTTGAGGATGACGAAATTCATGTCGCAGTAGCGCGTGGTGAATTCTTGCGCCGCCGGCGATCCGCCGGCGTTCATGATCGGAGGATGGGGCTTCTGCAGCGGCTTGGGCTGGCTCCACACCGCGGCGGCATTGAAGCTCTCGCTGGTGAAATCGAACTCGTCGTCCTGCGTCCATGCGCGGCGCACGAAATCGAGCCATTCGGTGGCGTATTTGTAGCGATCGTCGTGCGGGCGCATGTGGGCGCCGAACATGTCGAATTCGTTCTTGAACCATCCGCACACCACGTTCATGGCGAAGCGGCCGCCGGTCACGTGATCGATGGTCGCCGCCATCTTGGCCGCCATCAGCGGGTGCACCAGGGGCACGTGGACGGTGGCGAGCACGGTGCAATAGTTGGTCACCGCGCCGATCGCCGACGCCCAGGTGAAGCTCTCGAAGGTGCAGTTGTTGAAGTTGGAGGGCCCGCCGTATCCCTTCCAGCGCCCGACCGGCAGCAGCGCCTCCATGCCGGCGCGATCCACCGCCTGCGCGATGTCCTTGGTGTCGGACCAGTTGAGCTTCCAGGCCTCCGGGACGGTCGTGATGGTGGAGCCGTGGCTGCAATTGAAGGCCATGACTCCGAGTTTCATGCGGTTGCCGCCGAACAGCCGCGCGCGGGCGGTATAGTCGTGAGCGAGTGTGCCAGAGCTCATGTTTTCGCGCCTTGTTGCCGAGTACTCGCCTGTCGCTCCCGCGAAGGCGGGAGCCCATATTCCAGAGGCGGTGGCTGCGGGCCTCCCGGTTGAAGAGTCGATGTTGAGTTCACCACTTCATCGGGCATTCCTGGTGATAGGGATCCTGCCAATCTTTGATCGCGGTGTCCTTCAGCGCGGCCTTCAGATTTCCGTTCTCGTCCTTCTTCACCTCCATGATGTAGAGGTTCTGGATCGGGAAGTGGTTGTTGTTGAACTTGAACGCGCCGCGCACCGATTGGAAGTTGGCCTTGCGCAGCGCGGCACGCACGGCGTCTTTGTTCTCGATCTTGCCGCCCACATCCGCAACCGCCGAGTCGATGAGCTTGATGGCGTCGTAGCCGAGCGCAGCGAAGGTGGCGGGTAGGCGGTTGTACTTCGCGGTGAACGAGGCGACGAACTTCTTGTTCGCTGCATTGTCGAGGTCGGCCGTCCAGTTCGTGCCCATGATCACGCCGAGCGCGGCATCCCCTTGCGCCGGGAACGTCAGCGGGTTTGCGACGGGGTCTTCGGTGTAAAAGGGAAGCTGATGTTGCAGGCCCGCCTGCGCGTACTGCTTGACGAAGGCGACGCCGCCGGCGCCCACCAGGAAGGCGAACACCGCGTCGGGCTTTTCGGCGCGGATGCGGGCGATCTCGGGCGCGAAGTCGAGCTGGGTCAGCGGTGTGTAGACCGGGCCGATGGCCTTGCCTTTGAAGTAGCGGATGGCGGCACCGACATGCTCGTAGCCGGCCTGATAATCCGCGCCGAGGAAGAACGCGCTCTTGACGCCCTTGTCGGTCATGTATTTGCCGACGGCCGCCGGCCAGTCGTCGTTCGAGAACGAGACGAAGAAGCCGTTCGGGTGGCATTCCTTGCCCGCGAATTGCAACGGGCCCGCCAACGCGCCGACCACGAAGATGCCG
>JAFAHL010000470.1 GCA_019237215.1 Hyphomicrobiales bacterium
GAGACCTTCAACTCGGTCACGGCCGCGTCGAGAAACTGCATGACCTCGCCCGGCGTATCGGCAAGCCGTTCCACGCCTTCCGCGGTGGAGCGTGCGTGGCTGAGCTTATTCAATGCCGCGCGTAAACGTCGCTTGGCCAGCACGATCTCTGTGGTTTTGGCGAGCCACACCGTCCAGGTGACGATCGAAGCGAAGGCAAGCCCGATCAACACCGCCTTCACTATCGGGTCGGCGTTGAGATACATGCCCCATGGGCTGAGATCGCGCGGCAGCGTGGCGGTGGCCACGACGTTGTCCTGCGCCAGCGCCGCTGACGGTTCGGCGAGCGATGCGATCAGCGCCGTCGCGCCTGGCACGGCAGCGCGCAGTCTCCACGGACTGCGAAAGCGTCGAGCGTGTCGCCAATGCCTTTTCCAAAGTTCCATTTCAGCCGACCTTTTCCGCCACCCGTTAGCAGGTAGCACGATGTTACAATGTGACATATCAAGTTCTGGTGAGGCTGGTCAAAAGACGGCGCGAGGCAAAGCATATCTACTACTCTGCTTTCCGACACTCACGTTCTGCGTTTGGTGGAAAGCGCCATGGAGCATGCCGCCGAAAGGCGATAACCGCCGGTCCCCTCGGACCGCAGACCAAGAAGGAAAAGACATCATGACCACCTGCACCGAGAAGCATTACCCAAACCACACCCACAAGCATGGTTCCAAGTGTGGGCATACGGCTATCCGCCATGACGGCCACATCGATTATCTCCATGATGGCCACCTGCATCACCGCACGAGGATCATGTCGATGAGCACGCTATCGCGATCAACGCCGCCAATCCCGTGCAGTGCACGCCGCAGACCCGCTGCTCGCACAAGCATGGGCCGTCCTGCGGGCACGAGGTCGTTCCCCATGGCGACCACGTCGACTACCTGGTGGGTGGACGGTTGCATCATCCCCATGGCGATCATTGCGATGACCACGGGCCTGTGCAGTTAGCCTGACCGCTGGTGCGCGCCTTGAGGCCGCATAGGGTTGATCATGCGGCCGGTTGGATTCATCGCTAGACTGATGCGCAATCAGCGAAGCGGCCACGGACGATAGCCGGCCAACCAGGAGCAGAACGCCTCTGGACGGCCGCGCCAGCCGACCATGTTGCCGCGAGCGTCATAGGCCGGGATGCGGAACCAATAGCAATTCGACCCTGGGAGGGGTTCCCCGTAGGGGTAGTACACATAGCCGGGCGGCGCGATCGGGTATTGGACGCCCCCGATCCCGCAGCCGACGCAGCTCCTGCGCAGTGCTCGGCACGGCCGCGGTCGCAGTTGCCAAGGTCGCAGCCGCAATTAGAGCAGTGGACGCTTTCGTCATCAGACTCTCCTTGGAGCGCATACTGTATACACCCGCACGCTGTCGCCGTCAGAACCGCCAGGTGAAATTGCCCTTGACCGAGTGGTCCTGCGCGTTAGTGGCGAGCTGCCCGGCATAGAAGATGCCGACCGTGGCCTGCGCGCTCACTTGCAGATCGCCGCCCGCTTCGACGAGCGCCGCGTCGCGCGCGATGGGAACGCCCCAAATGCCGAACGCCTGGCCGGTGTTGCGGAACGTCAGCGCCGCCGTCGGCGTCACCGTGCCGAAGGCGTGCTGCCAGGCAACCGACGCGCGCGGCGTCAGTATCGTGCCATCCGCCATCGGATAATTGCTGGCCCAACGCGCGCCGAGGGTGGAGTAGCCGACGTCGCTGTTGTTGCTCGCACCCGACAGCGCGCTCACACCACCGGTTTCGGTGAAGTTGTCGGTATTGAGATGGACCCAGGCCAAGCCGGCGAATGTTTCGGCGGCGACGATACCTGAGCTCAAGGCGTAACCGACCTCGCCGAACGCCTGTCCCTCGGCGGCACCGTAGCGTGTGTTCGCCTGCTCGGAGAAGCCCGGGAAGACGATCGAGCGGCTGGCGCTGATCGTGTTCCAGGCGAAGACCGCGCCCGAGCGGACGTTCCACGGCCCCAGGCTCGTGCCGCCATAGCCGGCGAAATAGGCGGCATCGATGTCGGCCGAGCTCGAGCGCGCCGAAATGCGCGCGGCCGAATTGCTGTAGCCCGCGGCCAAGCCTACGCGCCACTCGCCGAACCGGCGGTCGAAGCCGGCGAAGGCGCCGCCGAGGGTGCGTGTGACGTCGGCGGCGTTGCCGTCGCTGTTGATCTTGCCCGTGGCGCCAACGCCCTGCGCCCAGAACGTGAGTTCAGACGGTCGCGCCGGCGCCCTCGGCGGCACGTAATTCGGGGCGGGCGAATAGCCTTCCGGGTAATCAAAAAGTCCTGCGGCGGGATCGGCATAGGCGGGATCGGCATAGGCAAGCATCGGGCCGCCCGTGCCGAGCGCGGCGATCGGGCTGGCGACACCTTCGTATGGCGCCTGCCGCAGGCGGCCCAAGATCGCCTGCCTGAAATAGCGGCTGTCGTCGATGATCGTTGCCTGCGCGCTGCCGTGGACCTCGCCGGAAAGGGCGTCGAATGCCTGCCGCGCCCCGGCTCCCGTGAGATTGACCACCGCCTGTATGAGCGGCGACAGCGGCGGGCTGCGATCCAAGGCGGCGGCCACGGCGCGCTGGTTGGGTGTCTGCGCGAAAGACGCAAAGGGAATGTCGTTGCGCACCAGGGTGAGAAAGACATCGTTGGGATCGTAGCTCAGGACCGGCGTGAGGAAAGCAAGACTGCTGGTGACGCCCGCGAACTTGCCGGTGATGCCGCCGCTCGAGGTCAGGATGGTGTAGTGGGTCTGCCGCAGGTAGGTCCCGCTCTGCGCCAGCACCTGCACGGTGCCGCCGCCGAGCGTGGTCATGCCGGTCGCGATGATCTTGTCGGATTGCCCGGCGGCATTGGCCTTGACCTGGTAAATCGAGCCCTGCTCGAAAGTGACGTCGCCGGCGACGCGGAGCGTGCCGATCGAATTGCCGGGAGCGACGATCCCGCCGCCGCCGACATCGAGACCGCCGATGGTGCCGATGCCGGTCAGCATGCCGCCGGCATTGACGGTCACGGCCGAGACCAGCGAGCCGGTCACGTTGAGAATGCCCCCATTGACCAGCGTCGGGCCGGTATAGGTGTTTGCGCCGGCCAATGTCAGCGTGCCGCTGCCGACCTTGGTCAGCCCGCCCCCGGTTGTGCCGGCGCCGGCGACGCACTCAGCCCCCGTGGGACCGCAATCGCTGATGACACCGCTGACCGTCGTGCTCAGGTTGTTGCCGCCGACAGTGAGCACATTCGAGCCGAGAAAATAATTGCCCGCGCCCGCGATCGAGCCGGCGGTGATATTGCCGTCGCCAGCCGGCCCGCCGGTGTTGGAGAAATCGACGATGCCGCCGGCATTGGTGATGAATTGCGCGTTGCCGGGGGTGCTGCTGTCGTTGAATTGAGTGAGCGCACCGTTGTTCGTGGTGATGATCGCGTTGGCGGCGGTGCTGTTGTTGTTGAACGAGACCATGCCGCCGTTGTTGTTGATGATGGCGGCGTTGCCGGCGGTGCTGTTGTCGTTGAATTGGGTGAGCGCACCGTTGTTCGTGGTAATGGTCGCATTGGCGGCGGTGCTGTTGTTGTTGAACGAGACCATGCCGCCGTTGTTATTGATGATGGCAAGGTTTCCGGCCGAGCTGGCGTTGTTGAAGTTCAGAGTGTCGTTGTTGGTGAAGCTTGGCGCGAAAGCGGAATTGTTGACGATGCCGAGGCCGTTGATGTTGAAGGTGATCCCCGTTCCGCTCGTGACGAAGCTAAAGGCCGGCGCGGCGGTG
>JAFAHL010000492.1 GCA_019237215.1 Hyphomicrobiales bacterium
GCGCTCGGAGGGATTCGAACCCCCGACCCCCAGATTCGAAGTCTGGTGCTCTATCCAGCTGAGCTACGAGCGCCGGAGAGCTTTGTAACGAAGAGCGCCGTTGAATTCCACTTGAGCTTTGTATGACCAGGCCGCGTCACGCCGTGATCTCGTCTCAAGCTGCGCCCGCGGGAAAAGCATCGCGCTCTCCCCGGCCGCGCGCATCGATGCTCGCATCCGAAAGCATTTGCGATGATGCTCGCATCCGAAGGTTTCCAATGGTGCGCGTGGCTGGCGCCGGGCGCGGGCCATGCTATGAGCACATCGACCGCAGCAGAGGAACGACAATGGCCGCCCCCGAACTACCCGCATTCATCAGGCTCCTCGGCGTGAATGTCCTTCATCGCTCGCCCGAACGCAGCGAAGCCGAGCTGCCCGTGCGCGCGGAGTTGTGCAACCGTCGCGGCGTGCTCCATGGCGGCGCGGTCATGGCGTTGGGCGACACGCTCGGCGGGATGACCGCGAGCATCAGCCTTCCCGACGGGGGCCGCACCGCGACGATCGAGAGCAAGACCAACTTCTTTGCCGCCGTGCCGAAAGGCGATACCGCGCACGCCGTCTGCATGCCGCTGCATCGTGGCCGCACCACCATCGTGCTGGAGACGCGCATCACCCGCGGCGACGGCAAGCTCGCCGCCATCGTCACGCAGACCCAGCTGATCTTCGACGCAAACGATACCAACGAGTGACGGACGGCCGTTCGTGATCGGCCTTAGGGCCATCTCATGACGGCCCTTAATGTTGCTCAAGATGAATGCAGGGTTCCCTGGGGCGGAACCAGGCGCCTCCCCGCGGGGTTGTCTGTCCATGGACATCAGCGATGGGAGATCGCCATGACGGACCCCAGGGACTTCGATCGGAGAATGGAGATGGAGCACCAGATGGAGATGGAGCGCCGGATGGGCACCCCCACCGTATGGGGATGGATCGCAGGCGCCGTGTTCATCATTGTGATTCTCGCGCTCGTGTTCGCCGGCGGCGAGAGCACGCGGACCGCGCGCGAAGACGCAAACCCGCCTGCCACCACCGGCATGGCGCCGCGAACCGCGCCGCCAGCTGTCGCCGTCCCGCCGGCGCAGCCGCCGTCAACAACCGGCCAGAGCCAATAACAACGCGCTCACAAGCGGCGAAGATTTTCGTTGACTGCAGCACCCCGGCTCCCGAAGCCGGGGTGCTCGCGTTTTCGGCGCGATGTCCAGACCGTTCGCCATTCACGGCAGGCTGAACATGATCAATTGGTCCGTTATCCCGCCGCCGCCCGGCGTCAACGAACCGCCGACGAAATACGCATTCGATCCGATTACCGCGGCGCCGAAGCCATGCCGACCGGCCGGCATGGGCGCGAGCGCGGCCCAGCGGTCGCTCGCTGCGTCGTAGCCCTCGTTCTCCGGGAAAGTGTGATTGGGCGGAAGCTCGCCGCCCAGCACCAAGATCTCTCCCTTGTAGAGCGCGGCGGCAACGCCGCTGCGCGGCGTCGGCAGCGGCGCCGCCGAGGTCCACGAATTCGTGGCCGGATCATAGACGTCATGCTGGCCGGTGCGCTCGGCGGGCCCCGCCAGCCGTCCGCCGATGACGTGGATCTTGCCCGCCACCGCGACCACCGCCATGTGGTCGCGCGCTTTCGGCAATGGCGCCGCCTCGCTCCATGTCGCGGTCGCGGGATCGTAGACCTCATGCGTTGCAACCGTGACCGCGTCGAGCCCGCGTCCGCCGATGACGTGGATTTTCCCCGCCAGCACGGCGACGCCGACCGCGGCGCGCGGCGCTTTCATGGGCGTGAGCGTGCGCCAGCGGTCGCTTGCGGGATCATATTCGAACACGACGTCGCCCGCGCCTTGATGCACCGAGGAGGTGAAGCCGCCGAAGGTGTAGATTTTGCCGTCGTGCGCGGCGACGCCGAGATGATCGCGCGGCTGCGGCAGCGGCGCGCGCTCCCGCCAGCGATCGTTCGCTGGGTCGTATTCCTCGTTGCGCGCCACCGCTTTGCCAGCAACCCCGCCGCCCAGCGCGAAGAGCTTGTCGCCGACCGCCGCAGCTGCGACCTCGCCGCGCACGGCCAGCATCGGCGCTTTCTGCGTCCATGTACCGGGCGGCGTTTGCGACTGCGCGATGGCGCCGAGCGCGGCGATCATCAGTGCGATGGAAAAGACGAGCGGCAGTGAAACGATGCGGCAACCCATGTGATCCTCCAATTCTGCCGAGCGCCGGCCGCGCTCGCGTGCTAATCGACGGCCGAGGGCTCGCGCGCAATGTCGAGCGCGACGCGCGTGACCGCGACCTCTCCGGTAGGAGTGAGCCGCACCACGTTGACGGTGCCGGCGTATTCCGGCGAGCCGGAATAATAGGCCGCAACGGCTC
>JAFAHL010000571.1 GCA_019237215.1 Hyphomicrobiales bacterium
AATTCATGCGGTACTTAGCTTCTGCCTCGCACTCCGCCAAACTGGAAAACGGAGGAAGAAATCGAGGGTCGCCTTTATTTCGCAGAAACTCACGTTGCTCTTGAATCAGCGCGCCGTCGCTGCGGCGATAGGCCGAGTCAAGCCAATAGATTTCCGGCTTGGCGATCTGCTGTGCGGCCCCCTCGGCCGCCTTGCTCGCCGTGTCTTCTTCGCGGCCTTTGCGGGTGGCTTTGAGGTCGTCGCTTGCGCCGTAGGCAGACCCGGTAAATGCAAAAGCCAATGCAACGATTGCAAAGTAGCGCATCAGTCGATTCCTTCCGGTGCTGCCACGACGCATAGCACGCAAGAACCATCTGCAAGAATTTGGAGGCAAAAGGGGGTTGACGAGGCAACGCCGCGGGCGACCCGCGTTCCCACGGAGAAACTCATCTGGACGGACCGGACCCCCCGCCAAGGCTCTGTGCCAGAATAATCGAACTGGCGGGGCTGAGGCCAGCGCGCACATCGCTCGCCCCTGACCGGTCGGCCGAGAGCTCCCGGAGCGTGACAAATGGACAACCCGAATGACCGCTTCGGGTCGGTCGCCGCCGAGTAGGTCGAACCCACACAATCGTACACCTCCGCTTGCCCCGAAAGCGACCGTTTGCTCGCCAACGTGCGATCAATCGCGAGCCAAAGCTGGACATGTTCGGAGGTCCGCTCTTGGCCCAATAGGCGTCGAGACACGGCCTCGCGCGCCCTTTGAACTCGCAGTCACGACAGATGTCGCAGCGACGTACGCGCGTAGGGATTGTGCGTATACTCTTGGCGGCATGCGAAGGAAACGAACAATGGTCGCACGTCGTGTCGTTCTGATTGCGGCCCTGCTGGCAGGCCTCTTTGCGCTCGGCGGCCGCGGCTTCGGACAGGAGTTCCCGACCGGACCAATCACGTTCGTTGTCGCTTTCCCGCCCGGCGGCAGCATCGACGTCGTGATGCGCGCAATGGCTCCCAAACTTCAGGAGCGGCTGGGCAAGCCGGTCGTCATCGAGAACCGCGTCGGCGCCGGCGGCAACATTGCGGCCGTCGCCGTTGCCAGCGCGCCGCCGGACGGTCACACGCTGCTGGCCCCGGCAAGCTCGCTCGCCGCTAATCCCACGCTGATCAGGCACATGCCGTTCGACACCCTCAAGGACCTACAGCCGATCGCGCTCCTGTTCCGCACGCCGCTCGCGCTGGTGGTCCACCCCAGCGTGCAGGCTAAATCGGTTTCGGAATTGATCGCATTGCTCAAGCAGAAGCCCGGCGAGATCACTTTTGGCCACAGCGGTGCGGGCGCGGCAATCTTTCTCGCCGCCGAACTGTTTCAGAGCATGACCGGGACCAAGATGAACGGCATCGGCTATCGCGGTGCGCCGCCCGCCCTCAACGACGTGATGGCGGGTCACGTTGCGCTCATGTTTGCAGACGCGGGCAGCGTGGTCGGCCACATCAACGCCGGCAGGGTGCGCGCGCTCGGCGTGAGTTCTACCGCACGCGTCCCGGCATTGCCCGACGTGCCGACGATCGCGGAGTCCGGAGTGCCGGGCTTCGATGCCGTCGGGTGGACGATGATCTGCGCGCCGTCGGCAACACCCAAACCGGTGATCGATCGGCTGCACGCCGAACTTAAGGCGGCGGCCGCGACGCCGGATGTTCGCGACGTGATCGTGCGGATCGGCACCATTCCGGTCGACAGCCCGCCGCCGGCCGAGTTGCAGAAATTCCTGGCGTCGGAGATCGACCGCTGGGGCGGCCTGATTGCGCGCGCGGGCCTCGCGAGAACCGAGTAGGCCGGGCGGCGTCGGTAATCCCATTCGAACGGAAGATGGACTTCAAGCATGAACGACGAGGCGCTGCTGCGCGAGAAGGCTGCGACGTTGACGCGGATGCTCAACCTCCAGGGCACGATCGGGATGTTCGGCCACGTGTCGGTGCGCGTGCCTGGCACGGACAGGTGCTTCATCAGTCCAGGGGCCTCGACCGACAAGACCGTGGTGCGGCCGCAGCACATGTTCGTCTACAACATCGACGGCACCATCATCGAGCATCCAGGCGGATTGATCCCACTGGAGTGGCGCATCCACACACAGATCCACCGCGACCGGCCCGATGCCATGTGCGTCGTGCACCTGCACGCACCGCACGCCCGCGCGCTCGGGGTCGCCGGCAAGCAACTCAAGCCGGTGTTCCTGCACGGCTCGTTCCTCTGCACCGGCGTGCCGACCTGGAACAACCCGCGCCTGGTCGTGAATGAGGCGCAGGCCGCCGACTTGTCGCGCACGCTCGGCCCGCATCGCTGCGCGCAGATGCGCGGCCACGGCAGCGTCGTGGTGGGCGCGAGCGCCGAGGAGGCGTTTTTCGCCTGCACGTTCCTGGAGGAGAACGCGCAAATCCAGCTTCAGGCCGAGGTCATGGGCGGCGCCATTCCCCTGAGCGAGGACGAGGCGCGCGACTGCGCCGAGGGCACGTTCAATCCGCGGCTGTTTCCGCTCCTGTGGGCATACTACGAGCGCAAAGTGAAGCTGGACTAGGGCACGAAGCTGTAAACCGGGTGGCGCGCCGCTCCCATGACCGCTGTGGGCTGCGAGACTCAGCTATTCTCGATCCAGGACAGGACCTGGCCGGCGAGGGCATCGCTATTCTTCTCGAGCATCATCATGTGGCCGTTGCCTTCAACTCCGTGGTCGCCGAGATAGAGAAAATCCGCCTTCGCGCCGTTCTGATTGAGCCAGTCGACGATGGCGCCGTCCAGTTCGCGCGGATGATCGATGTCCGCGGTTCCGGTCATCACTAGGATGCGCTTGCCCCGATAGTTGGACAGATCGGTGACCTTGAGCTGGCTGCCGCGAATATTGCGACGCTGGTAGAGCAGCCGCGGCGGGATTGGCATGAGGGAGGAGGCATACACGGCGATATACTCGCGCGGAAAGTGCGTGCTCTTGCCGACCAGCTTGACCTCGACGAAGTTGCGGTCGGAAACGACCGGCTGCTTGAGATTGATGGTCATCGTGGTAGAGCCGCGCACGACGACGGTATCCGCGGTCTCGCTGACGACGTCGGATACGGCCTGGATATTGCCGGGTGGACCGGGAGCGATGGCCACCAATTTGGCGATGTGCTGGCCGTAATTTTCAATGAGCTTCCAACCATAAGCGCCGGACATCGAGTGCGTCATGACGATCCCCGGTTGGCCGAGGGAACGCACGAGCTTGCCGAGGCCCTCGACCAGCAGGTCGCCGGTGAGATCATCGAGGGGGATGTAACCGCTGCGGCCGACGCCGGGCCAATCCGGCACCACCACCTTGTAGCCGGCGCGCACGAAGGCCTGAGCCCAGCCCGGACGCCCATCAACGGTCGCCAGATAGCACGCGCCGGTGTGGCCGCCGCCGCAGATCAGGACCATCGGCGGCTTCGTCGACCCGCCGACCGGCTCCAGAACCTCGTAGTAAGTCGGAGGCGCCTCGATGAGCCCGCTCGCATAGTTGAGCGGTGGACCGCTCGACTCATTGGCCGCCAGACCCTTGCTTGACGTTATCAGTCCCGCGCCGGCCGCGCTGGCCGCCACGCCAAATTCGCGACGCGAGATGATGTTGTCGCTCAAGGCATCCTCCTCGAATTTGTCGTCCGTTCGCGTGTCGCAAGGCTCGCTCAAACGGGCACATATGCGCCGCGGCAAACTATATCTTCATTCGATCACCCTGTCGCGGCGGTAACCGGATCGACCCGCTGTGAGAACAGGTCTATGGAGTCAGGCCGACAAGCATGGAGGTCGTCATGGCCGTGTCGAAGGTTGTCGAAATCTCTGCTTTTCAGGTCGCCTCGCGGCGCATGGCTCTCATCACGGCGTCGGCCTTTTTTCTCGCCACCGTCCAGGCGCAGGCGCAACAAGCGCAAATCGCCCAGGACGGGCGAGTGATCGTGACCGGAGAAGGCGACGTTGCCGTGGCTCCGGATCACGCACAGATCACGGGTGGCGTGACCACCAGGGCCAAGAGCGTCAAGGAGGCGACTGACGCCAACTCGAAAGTGATGGCTGCGGTCACCGCTGCGCTGCTCGAAGTTGGCATTGAGCAAAAGGACATCCAGACCTCGCGATTTTCAATCCAGCCGGTTTATGCGCCACAGGGGCCGAGCACCGAACCCAAGTTTTCGGGATATAGCGTCTCCAATCAAGTCAGAGTGAAGATACGCCAGATCGACAAGGTTGGAGATGTTCTCGACCGTCTGATCGCGGCGGGAGCCACCGATCTTGGAAACATCGCGTTTCTGGTGTCCAACCCGTCGCAAGCGCTCGACCGGGCTCGCGAGGTTGCCATCGCTGACGCGCGCCGGAAGGCCGAGGTCTACACGCATGCCTCGGGCCTTCGGCTCGGACAGGTCAAGTGGATCATCGAGGACGGCGGCGGTGTTCTTCCCGTTCCGCTGCGGGCACAGGCAGGTCCGGCTGCGATGGCAGCGCCCGTGCCGATCGCGACGGGCGAAGACACGTTAAGGGTGAAGATCACCGTTGGCTTCGAAATTGCCCCTTGATGGCATGAACGCTTCGACGGCCGGCGCATGAGCGCTTCGACGGCCGGCGCATGAGCGCGCGGGGTCTGCGGGTCGGCGTCGGGATCATGCTGAGGACTTAAAGATCGGCGGATTTGAGCAAGCGCGTGTGCTACAGCTATTTGGCTCCTGGTCGATCGAAATCGACGGGAGAACCAATGAAAAGCGTCACGCTAGAATGCGCACTCGTTCTCATGGCTTTCGCCGTCTTGGAGGAGACCGCGTTAGCCCGCAGCTACCTCAACTGCTCGACAAAAAAAGTAGTAATAGTAGATGCGCCGAAAGGAGCGACTTCATCGAGCATCGAAGAGAATTTCGGCTTCTGGATTGATGACGCGACCAAAATTGTCACGCTCGCAGACGGGAAGAAGCTCAATGTCCGCCGCTTCGATGACCGCTGGATCAGCGCCGTAAGCGGCGATGTGTCCTACGAGCTGGATCGCCAAAACGGCAATCTGACCTATGCAGGTTCAGCGATGAAAGACGGCATTGCGACGACAATCATTGGGGCAGGTCAATGCACACTCGCGACAGTTCCGGCACGGTAGGATCGATCCCCTCGGACCGGTATCGGCAGCCGCTTCGGATGTCCGCTTTACCTACCGGCAAATCCGGTTCCGCTTACCGTTTTTTCGGTCAAGTGGAAGCGCCCATGCGCGTCGCCTCGACGAAGCGCTCGGTGGAATCGTCGATGCTGCGGCCGGCTCGGCCTCGGGGCGCATGAATATAGAGCTGGGAGGATTTCGCTTGCCGTTCATCCGTCGCCGACCGTGGCGGCAGCGGCAATTCGTAATGAACCGGCTGGGCATGATCCGCCAGCATCTTCTCGACATTATAGACCTTGCTGTAATTCATGATGCTACGGATGAAGTTGGTCCGCCCGCGGACGAGATTGCGCGCGAGCACCCCGGCAACCATCGGCGCGGTCCACCACGCCATGTGTTTGCGGTAGAGCACCCGCTGGGTGCTCAAGAGCTCGCGATAGAACGCCGCAAGTGGCAACTTTGTCGGCAGCACGGAATGCTGGATATCGAACAACCGATAATCTCGCGTCTGCAATCGGCGTTGCTCGGTGATCCAGGTCTCCGTTCCCGGATAGGGCGTATTGATGCTGATGTTCACCACCTCCGGTACATTCATGCACCATTCGCGTACCACCCGGAATCGATCCTCATCCCAGTCCGGGTCGGCGATGATATTGATTGCCACACCGATGCCTAACGAGCGGGCGAACTCCAGGGCCTCGAAATTACGGCCCAGTGGGATGCGTTTGCGAAACTTTCGCAAGCCATCCTCGTCGAGTGCCTCGATGCCGAGAAACATGTAGGTGAGGCCGATCTTCTTCCAGAACTGGAATACTTCCTTGTTTCGAAGCAGCACGTCACCGCGCGTTTCCAAGTAGAATTCCTTGCGGATTCCCTTGCGAGCGATCGCTTCGCCGATTGCAAAGCCGTGCCGTTGTTGAATGAACGCGACATCATCAACGATGAAAGCGCCCCTTTCCCGGAAGGAGGCGAGGTCCTCGATCACGCGTTCCGGGCTGAGCAGTCGATAGCTGCGGCCATAGAAAGTCCAGGCGCTGCAGAACGAGCAGTCCCACGGACACCCGCGCGAAAACTCGATCGACGCGCAGGGATCGAGCACGCCGATGAAATATTTATGGCGCTTGCGCACGAGATCGCGCGCGGGCCTGATGTCGTCGAGGTGCTCGACGAAGGCCGGTCGAGGACCCTCGCCGTCGAAGGTGACGGCGCCGGGCACCTTGGTTATCGCGCCGCGGTCGCCCGCCACGGCTTCAAGCAGCTTGACGATGGCTGCCTCGCCCTCGCCCTTGAGCACGCAATCGATCGCGCCCTCGCCATGCTCCAGAATGGCCTGTGCGGTGAAGGAGGCGCTGTGACCACCAACGCAGATGAAGGAGCGCGGCAAACTGAGTTTGGTAGCCTTCGCCAGATCGACGATCTCGGGCACATTGGCGAGGTAGTTGCAGGAGAAGGCGATGAAATCCGGCTGCCATTCTGCAATCATGCGGTGGTAGTCGGCGTGACTTTCGACCTGCAAATCCAGGAGCCGTACGGAGTGCCTGGCGCGGCGGGCAGCCTCCGCCACGAGTTCGAGGCCCAATGGTTCAAGCCGAAGGAAAACGTTCGTGTAGAGCAACGGTCCAGGATGAATGAACAGAATCTTCATGGGAACCCTGAGGGCCGACAAAGTCAGCCGAAGAGACGACGGAACTCTCATGCTCCGCGACCTGTTGGTCAAGGCCGCCGCGGTCGGTTTTTGGCCAGACTCGACCGAGTTGGCCAAAGCCATCCGTCCGAAGATCGAGACGTTAGCCGGAGGCCCGCCCATGATCAATCTTTTCGATGACCTTCCCGCGCGGGCAGACGAGGAGATCGTCACCGAGCTGCTTTTGCGAAAGGGCGTGCGGATCGAGCGCATCGTCTCGACTGGTCAATCCACGCCAGCAGACAAACCATATGATCAGGATCATGATGAATGGGTCCTGCTGCTCACCGGCTCGGCGGGTCTATGGATCGAGGGTCAAGGCGAGCGTGGCCTTCGTCCGGGTGACCATGTCCTGATCCCGGCGCATCGTCTTCATCGTGTGACCTGGACGGTCCACGGTGGGCCTACGGTTTGGTTAGCCGTACATTTCTGCTGAATTGATCTGGTCGCTGCGCTGCGGGATTTCAGTCCCCTATGTCCGCTTTGGATCATAAGCGCAAAGGCTCAAAACGAGCACGTCACGTCTGCTTTCCCCCAAAGCGCACAAGCGGCTCTATGATGCCGTCCGCTCGAGCTGAAGTAGGCTAACGAGTCGGTCTCTGTGGGGTGATCGTAAGCGATGACCTCGGTGGGCCCGCGTCGGGTCATGAGCGGAACGGTCAAAACGGGCGCATCACGTCCGCTTTCGCCTCAAGCGCACAAGCGCTAACGCCGCAGCATGTCCGCTGCGCGCCTGCGCGGACATCGCCGGCCCGTCATCGGATCGCTTCGTCGGCGAGTGAGCAAACGAGTCGGGCGCTCGAGGCCGAGCGCCCGGTCTCAGGTCACGAGTTGCCCATGTGCATGCGCGGTTCTCGGCGCGCGAATGGGGATGCCGCTCTGAAAAAGAACCAGAAGGCCGATGCCGCGGCGAGCGCTGTGGCCAAGATCAACAACAGATAGGTGAGCCAGGACGACTCGGCTGGTGCGCTGGCGGCAGCGGCGCGATCGAGGTCGTTGACCTCGTTCGGGTCGACCACTTGCGCCGGATTCATCGCCGCATTTGCCACTGCATTTGTCACTGCATTTGTCTTGGCGGCTTCCGTCGCGTCTGCGCTCGCCGCCGCTGGCGCGCCGGCGCCCTCGGTCGCTGGCAGAGCGGGCCAAGCCGTCGCCGCGGCCGCCACCGGACTTTCGCCCCGGCTTGCGTCATTGAGGGGTTGATCCGCGCGCGGCGGCACCATCGCGGCGGCTTCCGCCCCTTTCTGCGAGGTGGGCTCGGCCGCCTGCTCCTGCGCAGCAGGCTTGCTCGCCTTCGCGCGGGCAGCGGCGCGTGGCGCCTCCCGTTCGGGCTTTGCTTGCGCCTTCGCTGTTGGGCGCGCGGGGTGGCTCGCTTTCTTTTGCGGCTGCGCCGACGGCGCGGCCGCAGTCGGCGCATCGGCGCTCTCTTGTTGCACCCTTATGGGGCAGGGATACCGATCGTCGTCGCACGCCTGCGCCCCCGTCAATGGCAGACCCGCGAATACCCCAGCCCCAGTTATCACAATTGCCAAAGTGCGTAGCGTAAGCATTGCATCCTCCTGTCCCCAGAGGTGGATGGACGTATACCGAACTGCCACAATGGCGCCGCATTGGCGTAAATGGGGCATTGTTCGCGCAATCCGAGGGCGGAAATGTTGGCGGGTTCCGCGGATAGGCTGCTTGCGACATCGCTGTCAGGGCCTGAAAACGCTAGCTATTTGCGTTCATGACCGTCCGCGAAACAGAACATGCTGCTGGACTTTCGTCCGCGTCGCCGGCGCATGACGGGAACTGGTTCGGCGGCGTCTACCGCGAAATCGTCGCGAAACAAACGGCTCATTTTCACGTTTACCTGGGACAACGACGGCCCGTCCGCGGGCGTCGAAACGCTCGTCACGATCACCTTCGTAGAGAAGAGCGGCAAGACGGTCCAGACCCTCCATCAAAGGCCCTTCCTCAATGTCGAGCGCCGCGACAGTCATGGCGGCGGCTGGACCTCGGCCTTCGACAAGCTTGCGGCTTATGCCGCGCAGATCGCAAAGGAGCACAGCGCATGATCACCATCTCCGCCTTCAAATGGGTTCCAGAGTTCGCCCACGGCCAAGT